>NZ_JAQUZF010000013.1:0-22050 GCF_028691475.1 Anaeromusa sp. | reverse complement strand
CGGGAAATTTTGTCCAATGTTATTTCCAGCCAGATACTTTTACATCGGAAATATGGCGGTGTTGTGCCGGAGATTGCTTCACGCAAGCATATTGAGCATGTTCTGCCGGTGGTGGATGAAGCGCTCAAAGAGGCTGGCGCAACGTTGCAGGATATAGATGTCTTAGGTGTAACCTACGGGCCGGGGCTGGTCGGCGCCTTACTGGTCGGCGTGGCCACGGCTAAAGCGCTTTCTTTTGCTATGGACAAGCCCCTAGTAGGCGTGCATCATTTGGAAGGACATATTTTTGCCAACTTTTTGGCCCATGCGGACCTAGAGCCTCCTTTTATGGCGCTGGTGGTATCGGGCGGACATACCTCGCTGATTCATGTGCGCAGCTACAGCGAACTTATTTTGCTGGGGCAAACCCGCGACGATGCTGCCGGGGAGGCTTTTGACAAGGTGGCCAGGGTGATGGGCCTTCCTTATCCGGGGGGGCCGCATATTGATGAATTGGCTCGCAAGGGACGTGCGGACGCCATTGCCTTTCCCAGGGCGCTGTCCGGCAACCAGCAGTTGGAATTCAGTTTTAGCGGTTTGAAATCGGCGGTGCTTAACTACTTAAACAGTGTAAAACAAAAAGGAGAATCCTACGTGCCGGCCGATGTGGCCGCCAGTTTCCAGCAGGCGGTAGTGGACATTCTGGGCGAGAAAACCTTGTTGGCTATGCAAACGTTGAAGCTGGACAAACTCGTTCTGGCGGGCGGCGTGGCGGCCAATTCGGGCTTGCGGCAGCATTTGCAGAACTTGTGCCAACAGCATGGATGGGAGCTTTTGTATCCGCCGCCGGTGCTTTGCACCGATAACGCGGCTATGATTGCCTGCAGGGCCCATTATCAATATGCCTGCGGCGGGCCATTGGCGGATTTGCATCTTAATGCGGTTCCGTCGTTGCCGCTGGGAACGGTAGAATAAAGAAAGATTGCTGAAAGGAGGGGCTTGCGATGGGAATGGTTGGCGATTTATGCAAAAAGCTGACTGAATTGGCAATAGAAGACGTTGCGTACTTGGAGCGCATGGGAGCGTTGCTGCCGGTAGCGGCAGACTTGGCGCATGCGCAGCTGACTTTGTATGTGCGCGCTGCAGAGCGCCAGGTGGTGGTTGTTGCGGCCCAGGCCAGGCCCCATACTACCTTTGTGCGTTACAAGCCTCATTTACTGGGAACCGTGGTTCCTTGCCTGGAGGAGCCGCTCATTGAGTACTCTTTGAAGCATGGACAGAGCATTTTGGGGCAGCGGGAATGGGCTCTAGGCATGCTGGGGCAGATGCAGACGCTGCCTGTGTGCAATGCCCAAGGCGAAGTTATTGCCGTTTTGAGCTGTGAGTCTAGCATGGAAGAAGCCGGTGCAGCTGGGCATGAATTGCTTTTAGAGACGGCGCAATGGCTGCTCTTGGCGGCGGTTCCTGCGGTGCCGGCAGCTTGCTTTAAGACGCTCACGGCCAGCGATGGCATTATTCTTGTGGATCCCAAGGGGCAAATCTTGTTCGCCAACGCGGCGGCGGCGCACATGTATCGTGTGTTGGGGGCGGCGCAATTGCCGGGACGGCATATTTACGAGCGGGGCTTAGAGCTGCAGTTTGTAGAAAAAGCCCATGCGGCGCAGCAACCGGCGGAAGCCGAGTGTGAAGCAGGCGGCATGGTACTGGTCATGAGGGCCCTGCCTGTTTTACATAAAGGCAAGGTGCAGCGTTTAGTGGTGCTGGTGTCTGACGTGACGGAGCTGCGCAAAAAAGAAAAAGAACTGCTCATTAAGTCGGCGGTCATTCAGGAAATTCATCATCGAGTGAAGAACAATCTGCAGACCATTGCCAGTCTGCTGCGGCTGCAGGCGCGGCGCAGCACCTCGCCGGAGGTGCAGGCGGCGCTGAGGGAAAGCGTCAACCGCATACTCAGCATTTCCGTTGTGCACGAATTTTTATCTCAGCAGGATGCGGAAATCATCGACGTAGCGGAAGTGGCGCGTAATATACTGGAGACAGTTAGCCAAAACATGCTGGAGCCTGAATTTGATTTGAATACGGAACTGGACGGCAATACGGTCATTTTGCCGTCCGAACAGGCTAGCAGCTTGGCCTTGGTCATTAACGAACTCATTCAAAATTCGTTGGAGCATGCCTTTGTAGGCAGAAAAAAAGGCACCATCGGCATTTCCATCAGCAGCAGCGAGGACATGTACGAAGTGGTGATTTACGACGACGGTGTCGGCTTGCCAGAAACCTTTGCCATACAGGACTTGCAAAGCCTAGGCCTGCAAATTTCCCGAACCCTTGTGGAATCAGATCTGGGCGGGCGCTTTTCGCTGGAAAGCTGCCAAGGAACCAGGGCGCGCATTACCATTCCCAAATCAGTTGAAGGAGGACGCTAGCTATGAGACCGTTACGCATTGTTATTGCCGACAACGAATCAATTATTCGCATGGATTTGAAGGAAATGCTGGAAGAAGCCGGACACACTGTGGTTGGTGAAGCTGTCAACGGTCAAAAAGCCGTGGAATTGGCCAAGAAGTATCGGCCGGATCTGGTCATTATGGACGTGAAAATGCCAAATATGGACGGAATAACGGCGGCAAAGCTTATTTCTGCGGAAAAACTGGCGCCTGTACTGCTCTTGACGGCGTTTAGTCAAAAAGAAATTGTGGAAAAGGCCAAAGAGTCTGGCGTCTTAGCGTATTTGGTGAAACCGGTAAAAGAAGCCAATTTGTTTCCGGCCATTGAGATTGCCCTGTCTCGTTTTGGAGAAATGCAAGAGCTGGAAAAAGAGTTGGAAGACTTGAAACACTCCTTGGAAACGCGTAAAATCCTTGATCGGGCGAAGGGAATATTGATGGACGCCCATCATTTGAATGAAAGCGAGGCTTTTCGTCGTATTCAGCAATACAGCATGGCGAAACGCATTTCCATTCGCGAAGTGGCTGAAGCTATCATTCATGCAGCTACTAAATAAATAGGCGTGTACAGGTGTAAAAAAGAGCGCAAAAAAGAAAACAAGGGTGATTTTGGGGATAAATAAGAAAAACGGCTGAAAACAGCCGTTTTTTTTCAAGAGAGCTCTTGATTTTTTTGAGCGTTTTCTATATCATAAGAAATGTGATTAGCACTCTATCAAGGTGAGTGCTAACAAAAATAAGACATCTTCAAGGGAGGGTATCTAGATGATTAAGCCATTAGGAGATCGTGTTGTCATCCAGGTTCTGGAAGGAGAGCTCACCACCAAGAGCGGAATTGTGCTGCCTGACACGGCCAAGGAAAAGCCGCAGGAAGGTGAAGTTGTTGCGGTAGGCACTGGTAAAGTATTGGATAATGGCCAGCGCGCTTCCATGGATGTCAAAGCAGGAGATAAAATTATTTTCTCCAAATACGCAGGTACGGAAGTGAAAATTGACGGCAAGGAATACCTCATCGTCAGCGAGCGGGACATTCTGGCTATTGTAGAATAATCGGCGCAAGCCTAGGCGTAAGCATATAATTTGAGGAGGAAATGAACATGGCAAAACAGATTTTGTTTGACGAAGAAGCTCGCCGCGCATTAGAACGCGGTGTTAATTCTCTGGCTAATGCTGTAAAAGTAACTCTTGGACCTAAAGGCCGCAATGTGGTTTTGGATAAGAAATTCGGCGCACCGCTCATTACTAATGACGGCGTGACTATCGCTCGGGATATCGAACTGGAAGATCCTTTTGAAAACATGGGCGCTCAGTTGGTGAAAGAAGTTGCCACCAAAACCAATGACGTTGCAGGCGACGGCACCACGACGGCTACCATTTTGGCTCAGGCTATGATTCACGAAGGCATGCGCAATGTCGCCGCCGGCGCTAATCCGATGGTTCTGAAAAAGGGCATTCAAAAAGCCGTTGCTGCTTTGGTAGAAGAAATTCGCAAAGCTTCCAAGAAAGTGGAAACGAAGGATGCTATCGCTCAGGTTGCTTCTATTTCCGCAGCTGACGAAGAAATCGGCCAGCTGATTGCTGAAGCTATGGAAAAAGTAGGCAAAGACGGTGTTATCACTGTTGAAGAATCCAAAGGCATGGGCACGGATCTGCAAGTTGTAGAAGGCATGCAGTTCGACCGCGGTTACATTTCTCCTTACATGATCACCGATACGGACAAAATGGAAGCCGTTCTGTCCAATCCGTACATCCTGATCACCGATCGCAAAATCGGCGCTATTGCCGACATGCTGCCGGTTCTGGAAAAAGTAGTACAGCAGGGTAAAGAACTGCTGATCATTGCTGAAGACGTAGAAGGCGAAGCACTGGCCACTTTGGTGGTCAACAAGCTGCGCGGCACCTTCAAAGCGGTAGCTGTTAAGGCTCCTGGCTTTGGCGATCGCCGTAAAGCGATGCTGGAGGATATTGCCATCATCACCGGCGGTACGGTTATTACCGAAGAACTCGGCCGCAAGCTGGACAGCGTAGAACTGGCTGATTTGGGCCGCGCTCGCCAGATTCGCATTTCCAAAGAAGAAACAACCATCGTCGACGGCGAAGGCAGCCAGGAAGAAATCAAAGCTCGTGTGAACCAGATTCGTGCGCACATCGAAGAAACCACATCCGACTTTGATCGTGAAAAGCTCCAAGAACGTTTGGCTAAACTGGCTGGCGGCGTAGCTGTCATCGAAGTAGGCGCTGCGACGGAAGTGGAAATGAAAGAAAAGAAACTTCGTATCGAAGACGCTCTTAATGCGACTCGTGCAGCTGTGGAAGAAGGCATTGTCGCCGGCGGCGGCACCACCTTCATCGACATTCAAGACGTGTTGGCCACGGTACAGGTTACCGGCGACGAAAAAACCGGCGTAGCTATCGTACGGCGCGCTATTGAAGAGCCTTTGCGCCAGATTGCCAACAATGCCGGCCATGAAGGTTCGGTTATTGTGGAAAACGTGAAGAAAGCCGGCAAAGGTAAAGGCTTTAACGCTATGACGGAAGAATATGTGGATATGATCGCTTCCGGCATTGTGGATCCTGCGAAAGTAACCCGTTCGGCTCTGCAGAATGCTTCCAGTATTGCTGCGATGGTTCTCACCACCGAAAGCTTGGTAGCCGACAAGCCGGAAAAAGATAACGGCGCTGCTGCCGCTGCTGCTGCCATGGGCGGCATGGGCGGTATGGGCGGCATGGGCGGCATGATGTAATCAAGCCCCCTTGTTACCGGAATTTCCTTGAAATTAGAGGCTGTTCACGAGCGATTAAGCTCGTGGGCAGCTTCTTTTTTGTATACAGCAGAATTTGAAATTGAACCGCGAAATACACGAAAGACGCGAAAAGGGGTTCAAGATTACCCTATTTTTTCCTTGCGCGGAACTATCGGATTTGCTATCATTTCACTAATAGGAATAATTTAAATTAATTTTTTGATTTTTCGTGGTTTTAAAGTACAGTGTAAAATGGAGGGCAAGGCGTGAGCGTGCAAAAACAAGAAGAAAATAGCAACGAATTTAAGAGTAATTTACCTGCTTGTCATTTGGACGCGCAGGGATTGGAGAGTTTATTGTCGCGGTTGGAGCGGGAAGGCGAAATCAACTGGCAAGCCGTGCTAGCTCGAGGTTGCAATCCGTTAGGGCGCAAGAAGAAAACAGAGCAAGAGGAAGAGGAAGAAGTCACAGTGAGCAGCCGTGAAGAGCTTTTTGCGGTGCTGGACGAATGGGGCCAGCCGGATCGTATGAGCTTGACTGTAGAGGTAGTGAATCGAGGGGCCCTGTCCTTTGTGCTGAAAAACTGCTATCCAGCGGCAGGATCGCTGGTGGTTCACGGTCTTTACCGGGAATGGGCGGAGCCTCTGCATGAAGAATTGCTGTCTTTTTTTAATTCCATAAGAGTGTCCGGGCGTGGAATTCTTTACTCCAAGATGGGTTTTAGCGTGGTGCATTCTTTTGTGCCTTTAGCGCTGGCCTTTGTTGTGGTTACCGGTCTGGAAATATTGCTTGTTCCCTACGAATATCGTTCAGGAGAAGCTTTGGGGTGGCTGACCGCTTTTTCGATACTGCTGACGCTGCGGGTGGCTTATTCTTTTTCCGATTACTTTATCACGAAGATTTTGCGCCGTTTTCCTTTTTGGGAGTGGCAGGGATAAAAACTGCTTCGGCAGGCTTGCAGCGCTTTGGCACTGCAAGCCTGCTTTGTGTTGCACGGATTTAAAACAACAGACAAGGTGGCGTATACATGAAGGCGTTGGAGATTGCCGCTTCCAAAGCGAAAGCAGGGGAGAGGCTAAATTTAGAAGATGCGTTGGCGTTGTATGAACAGGCCAATTTGCTGGATTTAGGGGCGTGGGCTCGGGCGGCCAAGGAGCGCAGCAGCGGCAAGGAAGTCTACTATAATGTGAACCGTCATGTGAATTTGAGCAACGTTTGTACCGCAGGGTGTCCCTTGTGCGCTTTTTCCTGTAAGCAGGGCGATAAGCGGGGCTTTTTGCTTTTCCAAGAAGATGTGCTTGATTTGGTGGCTAGGGCGGTAGCGGAAGCGCCGGATCTTTCGGAAGTGCATATGGTGAGTTCGCTGCATCCTGATCAGCCTTTTTCTTACTACTTGGAGATCGTACGGGCAGTTAAGACCAAGTGGCCGCAATTGCATATTAAAGCGTTTACACCTGTGGAAATTTGGCATTTTGCCAAGCTGACCGGTTTGTCCTTTAGAGAAGTGCTGCGGCAGCTGCAGGAAGCTGGATTGGATTCTCTGCCAGGCGGCGGCGCGGAAATTCTGGATGACTCCGTACGGCGGCGCATTTGCCCGGATAAGGCGAACAGCGCAGAATGGATTGAAATTATCCGCACGGCGCATCAAATGAACATTCCTACGAATGCCACCATGCTTTACGGACATGTGGAAACTCCAGAGCAGCGTCTGCGGCATTTACTGACGCTGCGTGATATTCAAGATGAGACCGGCGGCTTTCAAGCCTTTGTGTCCTTTCCTTTTCATCCGGCCAATACGGGCTTTGCTCAATTGCAGCGAGCTTCCGCCTGGGAAGATTTGAAGATGATCGCCTTGGCGAGGCTGGTGTTGGATAATGTGGAGCACATCAAATCGTTCTGGATGATGCTGACTATGCCTGTGGCGCAGCTGTCGCTGGCTTTTGGCGTAGATGATATGGACGGAACCGTCATGGAAGAAAAGATTATTCATGCCGCGGGAAGTACTACGCGCAAGGGTATTACCAAAGAGGAGCTTTGCGGCATAATCCGGGAAACCGGCTATGTTCCGGTGGAACGGGATACCTTTTATCACCCCTGCAACGGGAGGAATGAACATGAATGAAATGCGTCCTAGGGTAGGACATATTCAGTTTTTGAACTGTTTGCCTTTGGATTATGCTTTGATGGAAGGCGGCTTTGCCGCTGGACTTGAGGTTGTCTGCGACGTGCCGGCCGTGTTGAACGGGAAGCTGTTGGCCGGCGAATTGGATGTCAGTCCGGTTTCGTCCATTATCTATGCACAGCATGCGGATAAGCTGCTGCTTTTGCCGGATTTATCCATCAGCGCCGAGACGGCGCTGGAAAGCATTTTGCTTGTTTCTAAAAAGCCGATAGAGGAACTGGAAGGCGGCAAGGTGCTACTGACGAGCAAGTCTGCTACTTCGCACCGCCAATTAAAAATTGTGCTGGCGCAGCATTACGGTTTGCGTCAAGTGAGCTATGAAACTACGACGTCTTTGTGGACGGAAGAGGTTTTGGATAAGGCTGACGCGGTGCTGTTCATCGGCGATGACGCCCTGGGAGCGTACTTGCATCAGCAAGAAGGCTACTATTATTATGATATGGGCGGCCAATGGCGGGCGCTGACTGGCGGCGGCATGGTCTACGCGGTTTGGGTGGCTAGGCGTGAATTTGCCGCGGCACAGCCGCAGGCAGTGGCTCAAGTGCAGCAGCGCTTGCGAGAGGCTTTTACTTACGGCTTGGAGCATCTGGACGAGGCGGCGGCTTGGATTCGCCGGGACGGCTTTACGCCGGCAGAGATTGTGCATTATATCGGCCTTTTAAATTACGAGCTGACGCCAACACATCAGCAGGCGTTGCTGGGCTTTTACCAGCGGACGCATGCGTTGGGACTGATTGAAAAAGTGCCGCAACTGGCATTTGCCGGGGAGGCGCAGGCATGAAAAAAGAGGAAGCCTTGGCGCTTCTGGAACAAGAAGATATTTTAACGTTGGGCTTGGCGGCGGACGCTTGTCGGCGCCAACGTTTTCCAGACGATACGGTAACTTTTATTGTGGACCGCAATATTAACTATACAAATATTTGCACCAGCGAGTGTCGCTTTTGCGCTTTTTTTCGGCGTCCCGGACATCCGGAAGGCTATGTGCTGACTCATGAAGAGGTGCTGGAGAAAGTCGGCGAGACGGTAGCAGCCGGCGGTACGCAAATTCTCATGCAAGGCGGACTGCATCCGGATTTGCCTTTTTCCTGGTATTTGGATTTAGTGAAGGCGATTAAAGCGCGCTATGATATTGTAATTCATTCGTTTTCGCCGACGGAAATTTTTTATTTCTCTAAGCAAAGCGGTCTTTCAATACCGGAAGTGCTGCGGCAATTGCGGGAGGCTGGACTTGATTCGCTGCCAGGGGGCGGTGCGGAAATTTTGGTGGACGAGATTCGCCAGCGCGTGAGCCCTAAAAAAATTTCCAGCGGCGAATGGCTGGACGTAATGCGTCAGGCGCAGCTTTTTGGCTTTGGCACGACAGCCACCATGGTCATCGGCATGGGGGAAAGCCGAGCGCAGCGGCTGGAGCATTTGGAGAAAATCAAACGCTTGCAAGAGGAAACCGGCGGCTTCCGGGCTTTTATTCTCTGGACATACCAGCCAGGGAATAATGAACTGGGGGGCGAAAAGATTTCTTCTTGGGAATACTTGCGTACCCTGGCGGTGGCGCGGCTGTATCTGGATAACATTCACACGGTGCAAGGCTCTTGGGTGACTCAGGGCAAGGAAATTGGACAACTGAGTCTGGCTTTTGGCGCTAATGATTTGGGCAGCGTCATGCTGGAGGAAAATGTTGTTAAGGCGGCGGGTACGTCGCATGCGATGAATGTAGAGTCTATGGTTCGTCTGATTCGACAAGCCGGCAGAAAACCGGCGCAGCGTAATACAGTATATGAAATTATCAAACGTTTTGATGATGAGGTGGAAGCATGAAGGTAACGGTTCAAGCTGATTTTGCCGTCATCGGCGGCTCGGGTACTCTATCCAGTGATTTTCCCTTAGGGGCGGATGATCCAGGGGTTGTTCTTTTGGAAGACCAACTGGTTTTTGAAACGCCTTATGGTGAAAGTCCGCCGTTTCGGCTGTTTACGGTAGATGAAAAGCCGGTGTTAACCTGCAAAATGCATGGCTGGGGCCGGCAGGTCAGCCGCGCCGACGCTTCTAGGCAGATTTTCTGGGTGCTCCGCGAGGCAGGCGTACGCCGCATTCTAGGGGAAGGCGGCGTTGGTACCGTCAATCATCTCCTGGACCCCCGGGATATTGTCATTCCACACGACTATTTGGATCAGTCCATGCGTAAAGATGTCGGCCTTGAGGGGCATTACCTGTTGGTGATGCGCGATGCGATCTGTCCGGAAATGCGGGAAGTGCTGGTAGAAACCGCTAAAGAACACTATTTAGGACGTATTTTCAGCAGAGGAATATATGCGGTTACAGACGGACGGCATTTTGAAAGTCCGGCGGAAATCGCCATGCTCAAGGGCCATGCGGACATTGTTGGCCAGAGCATTTGTCCGGAAGTATATCTAGCAAGGGAAATCGGCGCCTGTTTTGCAGGGTTGTACTTTGTCGTCAATTACGGCGAAGGGGTTGTGAAAAACTGGTCCCACAAAGACTTACAAGATATTTTTTATGATGACGCCCCCATGCTCAGCCGCATTCTCCTTGACACAATTCGTCATTTGCGGACTGTGGGCGAGTGCGAATGCGCCAGCTTGCGTAAAGAAACGCTCTTAAAAGGTATTTACAAGTAGCCTCGGGTGTGGTTTAATTTTCTTCATATAGAAAGGGGGCTTGTTCATGAGTGCCAAACAAAATGAATTTGTTTTGGTTATGGATTTCGGCGGGCAGTACAACCAGCTGATTGCCAGACGCGTCAGAGAGTGCAACGTATATTGCGAAGTTTTTCCGTATACGATGAGCATTGAAGAGATAAAAAAAATGCAGCCTAAAGGGATTATTTTTACCGGCGGCCCGAATAGTGTGTATGAAAAGGATTCTGCCGTATGCAGTGCAGAACTTTTGAAGCTGGGAATTCCGGTTTTGGGAATTTGCTACGGCTCACAGCTTATGGCACATTTACTGGGGGGCAAGGTTGCAACCGCTCCGGTCAGCGAATATGGCAAAACGGAAGTCAGCATTAAAGGCGAAAGCTCTAAAATCTTTGCAGGGGTTTCCAAGGAAACGATTTGCTGGATGAGTCATACGGATTATATTGCAGAAGCTCCGGCATCCTTTAAGGTTACAGCCTCTACACCTGTATGTCCGGTGGCAGCGATGGAAAATGAAACCGAAAAACTCTATGCTGTACAGTTCCATCCGGAAGTTATGCATACCGTTGAAGGTATGAAAATGCTTCATAACTTTATTTTCAATGTATGTGAATGCAATGGCGACTGGAAAATGGATTCCTTTGTAGAAGCGACAATTCAGACGCTTCGCCAGAAGATTGGCGACGGAAAAGTTCTCTGCGCCTTGTCGGGCGGGGTTGACTCCTCTGTTGCTGCTGTATTGCTGTCAAAAGCTGTCGGCAAACAACTGACCTGTGTATTTGTTGATCATGGCTTACTGAGAAAAAATGAAGGCGATGAAGTTGAAGCTGTATTTGGTCCGGATGGTCATTATGATCTGAACTTCATTCGCGTAAATGCTAAAGAGCGCTTCTATGCAAAACTCAAGGGTGTTTCTGATCCGGAAACAAAGCGTAAAATTATTGGCGAAGAGTTCATTCGTGTATTCGAAGATGAAGCTAAAAAAATTGGCAAAGTGGATTTCCTCGTACAGGGAACCATCTATCCGGACGTTATCGAAAGTGGGCTGGGAAAATCGGCGGTTATCAAATCCCATCATAATGTAGGCGGTCTGCCGGATTATGTTGATTTCAAAGAAATCGTAGAACCGCTGCGCCTGTTATTTAAAGATGAAGTAAGAAAAGCTGGCCGGGAATTACAGATTCCGGAACATCTTGTCAGCCGTCAACCGTTCCCAGGTCCGGGACTTGGTATTCGTATCATCGGTGAAGTGACAGAAGAAAAAGTACAGATCGTTCAGGATGCGGATGCTATTTACCGTGAAGAAGTAGCAAAAGCCGGCGTAGCGAAAGATCTGGGACAGTATTTTGCAGCGCTCACCAATATGCGTTCGGTTGGTGTTATGGGGGATGGTCGTACGTATGATTATGCGATTGCTCTTCGTGCTGTTATGACATCTGATTTTATGACAGCTGAAAGCGCGCAGCTTCCGTGGGAAGTACTTGCGATTGTTACCAGCCGTATTGTAAATGAAGTAAAAGGCGTTAATCGTGTGCTTTATGATTGCACAGGGAAACCGCCAGCAACAATTGAATTTGAATAAGTAATTTGTCGTGGGGCACAGTCATTTTTTCTCCAGAGGGCAAAGTGACGTAGCCTGCCCGACATAGACAAAAAGACCTTGCATTGAAGCTTTTTAGAAGCTTGTGCAAGGTCTTTTTTATGCTGAGTTTTTACACCGTATAGTAAATGGTCGCTTGTAACGGCGGCAGGGGAGTGTTTTTCTCTTTATCCGCTTCGGCAGCCACTTCCTTTTGTAAGGAACGACCAAAGGAAGGAGCTTGTTTTTTGCGCTTTTGCTTCAAACCGGACTGCCCCGAGGAGTAAGAATCAACAGGGCGGATGCGATTGATGCGTTGTATGCGTTCAACCATGACGAGGGGCCTCCTTTACTTTAGGATTTGTCACGTATGACACAGGACCTTCATCCCTTATATCGTACAAAAAATAAAAAATCTTAAAGAAAAAAGAAAAAAACAGAAACCCGAACGTTAAAGAAAAATGAAGAAACAAGGTTCATGTTTTCGTTGACTCACTCTGCTGATGCTGTTAAAATAAAACCGTAACCGCATACGGCTCGTATATGTTTGGGAATACGGCCCAAATGTCTCTACCGGACAACCGTAAATTGTCTGACTACGAGCGGAATCTCCAGCAGATGCCAGATAGTGCAGGGAAAGACTCCCTAGCTGCCGCACCGGACGGAATTTTCGCTCAGGCAAAACCCGCGAATTTTCTGGCGGTGTTTTTTGTTTGAGCAGGTGGCTGCGCTTATTCGGAAAATCAGGAGATTTCTCTAGGTATCAAAAAAATAGCAGACAGAGGAGAGACGCACATGTTGGAAAAGCTATTTGCATTGCGTGAAAGAAACACCAATGTAAATACCGAAATCACCGCAGGGATTACTACGTTTATGGCTATGGCTTATATCCTGTTTGTCAATCCCAGCATTCTGGGCGCCGCAGGGATGGACAAAAACGCCGTCTTGCTGGCCACTTCCATTGGAGCCGGTCTGGTTACAATTATGATGGGCTTGTTTGTTAACTATCCGATCGCTATGGCTCCGGGAATGGGCCTGAATGCATTTTATGCGTTTACTGTTATCATCGGCATGGGTGTGCCGTGGCAGGCCGCTTTGGGCGCCGTTTTTATTTCCGGTATTATTTTTATTTTGTTGACGGTTACCCGGGTCCGCCAATTGCTCGTAGAGGGCATGCCAATGGCCTTGAAACATGCAATTACTGTAGGGATTGGCTTGTTTATCACTGTGGTTGGCTTGAAACTTTCCGGCATTATGAGCATTCGCTTGTCGCTCATTCCGCCGACGCTGGAAAAGATAGTCGCGGCACATGGCAATGGTACGCCGCTGTCCTTTGAAACCATTATCGAGCTGGGAAAATTGGGCAGTCCTGATGTCTTTTTGGCGCTGTGCGGTCTTTTTATCACGGCGATTTTAATGGGCCGTCAAGTAAAAGGCGCAATTTTGATTGGCATTCTGCTGACTTCGCTTGCAGGCATTGCGACGGGAATTGTTAATATTCCCGCTGGCTTTTCGCCGGTTTCCATTCCCGATTTCAGCCGCAATGCTTTTTTTGCCTTGGATATTATGGGCGCTTTGAATATGGGACTCTTAACTATTATTTTCACCTTTACCTTTGTGGAACTCTTCGATGCCATGGGCACTATGGTGGGGATGGCTACGAAAGCTGGCCTGATGGACAAAACAGGACGCTTTCCAGGCATGGGTAAAGCGATGCTTACTGATGCCGCCGGCGTCAGCATCGGTTCGCTTTTGGGAACCAGCACCATTACCGCTTTTGTGGAAAGCGCCGCTGGCGTTGGTGTTGGCGGTCGTACCGGTCTGACGGCTGTAGTTTGCGGCTCGCTGTTCTTGCTGTCTATGTTTTTCACGCCCTTGGTGGGACTCATTCCCAGCGCGGCAACGGCTCCGGCTTTGATTATTGTCGGCGCTTTGATGATGGAGTCGGTGCGCAACATTGATTTTACCGATTTTACTGAGTTTTTCCCGGCTTTTATGACCATTATTCTGATGCCTTTTACTTATAGTATTGCCAACGGCATTTCTGCTGGTCTGGTACTGTACCCGCTTTTGAAGCTCATCAATGGGCGCGGCAAAGAAGCGCATTGGATTGTCTATATCCTGGCGGTGCTGGTAGTATTGCGCTATATGTTCCTTGCGGAATAGTTTTGTTTACTCCTAAAATACCCTGTGAGGCGAAGCAGCCATGGCGCGGAAGAGAGTACTCTTCCGCGCCTGTTCTCCGGGTTTTCCTTCCGCAACAGGTCCGGTGCCGGAAGGAAAGGTGCAGGAGAATCGCAGCAAACATAGAACTGACAAAATATGGTTAAACGGTGAAGTGCAAAAGGAGGCTGTTTATGAAGGTTGCTATCATCATGGGAAGCGACTCCGACTGGCCGAGGCTGGAAGGGGCAGCTAAAGTGCTCAAGTCCTTTGACGTGGAATGCGAAGTCGTTGTGGCCTCGGCGCATCGTACGCCGGATGTGGTTCATGAGTTTGCCGCCGGCGCTGCCGAGCGCGGCGTGAAGGTCATTATTGCCGCTGCTGGCGCAGCAGCCCACTTGCCTGGGGTGATCGCCAGCTTTACGACGCTGCCGGTAATCGGTGTGCCTATAGCAGCAACTCCCTTGGCGGGCTTTGACGCTCTTTTGAGCATTGTGCAGATGCCTTCAGGAATTCCTGTAGCCACGATGGCGGTAGACGGCGCCAAAAATGCCGCGATTTTCGCTGTGCAAATACTGGCCGTAGGCAATGAAAATTTAGCCGCTAAGCTGAAGGAGTACCGGAAGCAGATGGCTGAAGAAGTAGCCGCTAAAGCGGATAAGGTTACAAAAATTTGGAACGAAGAAGCCGCAAAGGCATAGGGAGGATATAGGCGTGGAAAAGAAACCTCTTTACGAAGGCAAAGCGAAACAAATGTTTGCGACGGAAAACCCGGATGAATTGCTTGTATATTACAAGGATGACGCCACTGCTTTCAATGGCGACAAAAAAGGCATCATTACCGACAAGGGTGTTTTGAACAATAAGATTGCCACCTTCTTTTTTGAATTGCTCGGCAAGGCCGGCATTCCTCATCATTTGCTCAAACGTCTTAGTGACCGGGAAATGCTGGTAAAAAAACTAACCATTCTGCCTGTAGAGGTAGTTGTGCGCAATATCGCCGCTGGAAGCCTGGCTAAACGCTTGGGCTTGGCGGAAGGAACAAAAATGGCAAAAACCGTGCTGGAGTTCTACTATAAGGATGACGAACTGGGCGATCCTATGATTAACGACTATCATATCGCCGCTATGAATCTGGCTACGCCGGAGCAGATGGAAAAGGTTTCTGAGTATGCTCTGAAAACGAATGAAATCCTCTCGGCTCATTTGAAAGAAAAAGGGCTGGAACTGATTGACTTCAAATTGGAGTTTGGCCTGTATAAGGGCGAAGTGATTTTGGGAGACGAAATTTCTCCGGACACCTGCCGCTTTTGGGACAGCAAGACCGGTGAAAAAATGGACAAGGACCGTTTTCGCCGCGATTTGGGCAATGTGGAAGAAGCCTATAAAGAAGTATTGTATCGTTTGACAGGAGAGAGGTAAGCAATGATCGATGTGATGGACAACGATACTCTGCATGAAGAATGCGGTGTCTTCGGTATTTATTCCCATACGGAAGATGTCACGCATTGTACCTATTGGGGGCTGTATGCTTTGCAGCATAGGGGACAGGAAAGCGCCGGCATTGCCGTTACCGACGGCGCCTGGATGGATGTCCATCGCGGCATGGGGTTGGTAGGCGAAGTATTTCGCCACCAGCTTCCTCGGATGGAGAACCAATATATCTCTATAGGCCATGTGCGCTATTCGACAACAGGTTCCAGTCTTTTGGCCAATACGCAGCCGTTGATGGTGCGGTACGCCGGCGGGACTATTGCGATGGCTCACAACGGCAATTTGACTAATGCCGGTTCGCTGCGCAAAAAGCTGGAAGAAGAAGGCTGTATTTTTCAAACGTCTATTGACAGCGAAGTGATAGTTAATTTGATTGCCCGTTCGCGCAAAGACAACTTAGAGGAAAAGGTTATGGAAAGCCTCCAAGACGTGGAGGGCGCCTACTGCTTGGTGGTCATGACCGAGGACAAGCTCTTAGGCGTGCGCGATCCGAACGGCTTCCGGCCTCTTTGCGTTGGTCGTCTGAATGGCGGTTATGTGATTGCTTCGGAATCTTGTGCGTTGGATACAGTGGGTGCCGAGTTTGTCCGTGACGTAAAACCAGGGGAAATGGTGGTCGTCGATGAAAACGGTCTGCATTCGTTTCAATTTGCCAAACAGAAGCGGCAAGCATTGTGCATTTTTGAATACATTTATTTTGCTCGTCCGGACAGTGTGATTGACGGTCAAAGCGTGCAGCAGGCGCGTTTTGAAATGGGTCGGCAACTGGCCAGAGAGCATGGCGTCAAAGCGGACGTCGTCATTTCCGTGCCTGATTCGGGAACGACAGCCGCTTTGGGCTATAGTTACGAGTCGGGCATTCCTTTTATGGAAGGCCTGATGAAAAACCGCTATATTGGCCGGACCTTTATTCAGCCGGAACAGAAGAAGCGGGATATGGGCGTACGGTTGAAGCTGAATGCTGTTCGGGCGGCTGTGGCCGGAAAATCCGTGGTAATGGTGGATGATTCTATTGTACGCGGCACAACGAGCGGCAAAATCGTGCATATGCTTAAGGAAGCAGGCGCGAGGGAAGTGCATATGTGCGTTAGTTCGCCGCCGATTTCCTGCCCTTGCTATTACGGTATTGATACTTCGGCTCGCAAGGAACTGATCGCCGCCAGCAAAAGCGTGGAGGAAATCCGTGAGTTTATTGGCGCCGATTCCCTGCATTACTTGACGATTGAAGGCTTGCAAGGCTGCGTCGCTAATGTAGACGCCAGCCAAATGTGCTATGCTTGCTTTAATAACGACTATCCTACGGAGATCGAGTGCGAAGCGGAAATTGCAACCCAGAAATTCATTTTTGAGCAAAAGCGACGTTAATGGAGGAAGAGTGCATGTCTGAGATGAAGAAGAACGCGCCGTCCCTGACCTATCGCGACGCCGGCGTAGATATTGACGCTGGTAATGAGGCGGTGCAGCGGATGAAAGCGCATGTGCGCAGCACCTATCGACCGGAAGTGCTTGGTGATATAGGCGGTTTTGGCGGCCTGTTCGCTTTGAACACGGGAAAATATCGGGAGCCTGTACTGGTTTCGGGCACAGACGGCGTTGGCACTAAGCTGCGCTTGGCATTTCTGATGGACAAGCATGATACCATCGGCCAGGATGCGGTAGCCATGTGTGTAAATGACATTTTGGTGCAAGGCGCAGAGCCTCTCTTTTTCCTCGACTATCTGGCGGTAGCCAAAGTCAGCCCCACGCAGGTTGCTGATATTGTCGGCGGCATCGCCAGGGCTTGCAAGGAGTCCGGTTGCGCCCTTATTGGCGGCGAAACTGCGGAAATGGCCGGCTTTTACGGTGAAGGCGAATACGATATCGGCGGCTTTGCTGTCGGCGTAGTGGAAAAAGAAGAGATTATTACCGGCGAAACCATTCAGGCCGGCGATGTGGTGCTAGGCTTGCCCTCAAGCGGCGTTCATTCCAATGGGTATTCGTTGGTGCGTAAAATTTGTTTGGATGTGCAAAAGCTGGACCTGAAGACGGTTGTACCGGAACTGGGACGGCCATTGGGCGAGGAGCTTTTGGAACCTACTCGCCTGTATCCCAAAGCGTGTCTGCCTTTGTTCGGCCGCTTTGACCTGCGCGGCTTGGTGCATATCACTGGCGGCGGCTTTTACGACAACATCCCTCGCGTGCTGCCTGAAGGCACGGCAGTGGAAGTAGATATTGAAGCTTGGCCGCGTCCGGCGATTTTCTCACTCCTCCAGGAATGGGGCAATGTGGCTTGGCCGGAAATGTACCGTACCTTCAATATGGGTATCGGCATGATTTTGGTAGTGCCTGAGGCGCAGGCGCAGGCCGTAATGGATGACTTGGCGCAGCGCGGTGAAACCTGCTATCGCATTGGTTCCGTCGTAGCCGGCAACGGGGAAGTAACTCTTAAAGGGGGCGAGTTCGACCATGACCGCTAAAAAGGCATTGGGCGTACTTGTTTCCGGACGCGGCAGCAACTTGCAGGCTATTTTGGATGCTATTCATGCTGGGCGGCTGCCTTTGGCCAAGGTGGGTGTTGTCATCAGCGATAATCCGGAGGCCAAAGCCTTGCTGCGTGTGCGCGGCATGGGCATCCCGACGGTGGTGTTAGAGCGAAAAGCCTTTGCGGATCGAACTGCTTATGAAACCGCGCTGGCGGACGAGCTGGAGCGGCATCAGGTGGATCTGGTAGTACTGGCAGGCTTTATGCGCATTTTGAGCGCTTGCTTCATTCAGCGCTTTCCTGGAGCTATCGTCAACATTCATCCCTCTTTGCTGCCTGCGTTCCCGGGCCTGGATGCGCAAGGACAAGCGCTCCGTTACGGCGTTAAAGTGGCAGGCTGTACCGTGCATTTTGTAGACGAAGGCATGGACAGCGGTCCGATCATCTTGCAGGAAGCCGTACCGGTAGAACTGGGGGATACGACCCAGACTCTGGCGGATCGTATTCTTCATGTGGAGCATCGGCTGTATCCGCGGGCGATTGCATTGTTTTGCGAGGAGCGGCTGGAGATTGAAGGGCGACAGGTCCATATCCGAAGCGAAAAGTGAGGTAAAAATGATGAAAATTCGGCGCGCGTTAATTAGCGTTTCTGATAAAAGCGGCGTAGTGGAGTTTGCTAAAGAACTTTGCCAAATGGGCGTGGAAATCGTCTCTACTGGCGGCACGATGAAGACGCTGCGGGCGGCGGGGCTGCCTGTGACCTATGTAAGCGATGTTACGGGCTTTCCTGAAATCATGGATGGCCGTGTGAAAACCTTGAACCCCTATGTGCATGGCGGCATTTTGGCGATTCGCGACAACGAAGCCCATGTAGCGGCGATGAAAGAGCATGGCATCACGGGTATTGATTTGGTGGCGGTGAATTTGTATCCCTTCCGCCAGACCATTGCCAAAGAAGGGGTAACCTTGGAGGAAGCCGTCGAGAACATCGATATCGGCGGACCGGCTATGATTCGTGCGGCGGCGAAAAATTTCGCCTATGTGACCGTGGTAGTCAATCCTGAGCGGTACCAGACGGTAGTGGAAGAACTGCGCCAAAGCGGCGAAGTGTCGGATAAAACACGCATGCGTCTTTCGCAGGAAGCATACAGCCATACCGGCGAATACGACGCCTGCATTGCTCGCTACTTAGCGCAGCGTTTAGATGGCGAAGACACTTTCCCTGTTACTTTGCAGGGTGTATGGGAAAAAGCCCAGGACTTGCGTTACGGCGAGAATCCCCATCAAGCGGCCGCTTTCTACAAAGAAAGAGGCGCGAAAAGCGGCCTGGCAGCGGCGCAGCAGCTGCATGGCAAGGAATTGTCCTTTAACAATCTGGTGGATTTGGAAGCAGCCTATGCCGTGGCGGCGGATTTTCCGCAGCCAGCAGCGGCTATTATCAAGCATACCAATCCCTGCGGCACCGGCATGGGGGAAACTCTGGCCGATGCGTACCGCAAGGCGCATAGCGCCGATCCGGTATCTGCTTTCGGCGGTATTGTCGGCTTAAACCGGGAAGTAGATGCCGAAACCGCTGGCGAGTTAAGCACGATTTTCTTGGAGGCGGTCATTGCCCCTTCCTATACCAAGGAAGCGCTGGATATCTTGTCTCAGAAGAAGAATATCCGTCTTTTGGCGGCTCCGCTGCCCAAGCAGGGGCGTAAAGAATGGGATATTAAAAAAGTTTCCGGCGGCCTGTTGTTACAGGAAACAGATACGCAAGAACTCGTGGAAAGCGAGCTGAAAGTGGTTTCTAAGCGTCAGCCGACCGAAGCGGAATGGAAGCAGCTGCGTTTTGCCTGGACGGTGGTCAAGCATGTGAAGTCTAATGCCATTGTCGTAGCGGCGGATGATAAGACGCTGGGCGTTGGCGCCGGCCAGATGAATCGCGTTGGTTCAGCGGCCATTGCTTTGGAACAGGCTGGCGAAGCGGCTAAAGGAGCTGTTTTGTCTTCCGACGCCTTCTTCCCTTTCCGAGATACCATTGATACGGCGGCTAAAGCCGGCATTACCGCCATCATTCAGCCTGGCGGCTCTGTACGGGATGAAGAATCCATTCAGGCGGCCGACGAGCATGGCATTGCCATGGTCTTTACCGGCATGCGTCACTTCAAACATTAGAACCAGGCAGAGGCAGCGGAGGATGTTAGAGAACATGGATGTTGGAGCAAATGCGGCATGATTGTTTTCTTTGCAGAGTACCGGCTGCCTCTGTTTTTTCGGTAGTTGAAAGACAGGAAACTTGAAGACTATTTTCGGAAAGAGGTGGGATCGTGCGTATTTTAGTCATTGGCGGCGGCGGCCGCGAGCACGCGCTGGTATGGAAGCTGGCGCAAAGCAAAGGTGTTTCCGCAATTTTTTGCGCTCCCGGCAATCCTGGGATGGCCCCTTTAGCGCAATGCGTGAATCTCGGCGTGGAGGATCACGAAGCATTGGCGGCTTTTGCCAAAGAGAACGATATTGATTTGACAGTGGTAGGGCCGGAAGGCCCGTTGGTTGCAGGAATAGTGGACTTTTTTGCCGCCAAAGGCTTGCGCGCTTTTGGACCTTCCCAGGCTGCGGCTCGTTTGGAAGGCTCTAAACAGTTTGCCAAGGAAATTATGGCGAAATACGGTATTCCGACAGCGGACTTTGCGGTTTTCACCGACGCGGAAGCCGCAAAAGAGTATGTGCGCAAAAATGGCGCACCGATCGTAGTCAAGGCGGACGGTCTTGCCGCCGGCAAGGGTGTGGTCGTAGCGATGAGTGAGGCAGAAGCGATTGCCGCCATTGACGATATGCTTTGCCAGGGGCGGTTTGGGAGCGCCGGTAACCGTGTGGTGCTGGAAGAGTTTATGCAGGGAGAAGAAGCTTCTTTGCTGGCTTTTGCCGATGGCGAAACGGTAGTGCCGATGGTAGCGGCTCAGGACCATAAACGCATTTTTGACGGTGATCAAGGGCCGAATACCGGCGGCATGGGCGCTTACGCTCCGGCGCCAGTGGCTACGGAGTCTATTTTAAAGCAGACTTTGGAAACTGTTTTGCAGCCTATGGTTAAAGCCATGGCAGCAGAAGGCTGTCCTTATAAAGGGGTGCTGTATGCGGGGCTGATGATCACTGAGAAAGGCCCTCGGGTAGTCGAATTTAATGCGCGTTTTGGCGATCCGGAGACGCAGGTGGTATTGCCTTTACTGGAAAGCGATCTCGTAGAGATTATGCTGGCTTGCATAGACGGAACTTTGGCTAAGACCGAAGTGAAGTGGAAACAAAGCAGCACCGTATGCGTGGTTATGGCGGCCGGCGGCTATCCGGAAAGTTACCGCAAAGGAGACGTTATCCGGGGGTTAGCTGAGGCTGCAGAAGCGGGAACGGTCGTATTCCATGCTGGAACAGGGTTGTCGGCGGACGGCGAGATTGTTACCGCCGGCGGTCGGGTATTGGGCGTTACCGCAAGCGGCGATGATATTGCCGGAGCGGTAGCGGCAGCGTATAAGGGAGTCGCTTGTATTTCCTTTGAAGGCGTTCAGTATCGTAAGGATATTGCCTATCGGGCGTTGGCTCGCCGTTAGGTTGTCTCTCTTGGTCTCTTGGTTGACAGACTGTGAGAAATAGAACTATAATGTAATCGAATCAGGCTTCAACTAAGGAACGCTGTATTGAATAAATCGGCGAGTTCTTAAGCAGGCGGGGGCGGAGCCCCCGCACTTTTTATATAGGGGGAACTAAGGCCATGCGCAAGCGACACGTCTCAGAAGCAGCGGCAGAGGTCCGGAACAAAAGACAGCAGATTCTGGATGCGGCAGGCGTAGTGTTTGCACGGAAGGGCTATCATAAAGCAACAGTCGATGAAATCATTGCCTTAGCCGATACAGGCAAGGGGACTGTGTATAACTATTTTGTCAATAAGGAGCAGCTTTTTTATACCTTGATACAAGAGCGGAGCGCTCCTTTTGAAGAGGTTGCCGAAGCGATCGTTCATTCTTCAGAGCCGCCATTGCAAAAAATTCATACGTTGATTCGGGAATTTTTAGCTTTTTTTGTGGTGAATGCGGATTTGTGGCGCGTAATGATGCATGAAATGCGGGGCTTGGGAGCGCCGGAGTTGGCCGCGGTGCCGCAGCAGACTATAGAAAAATACAACCAATGGTTTTGTCGCAATATCGGCCGCCTGGAGGCTGTAATTTCGCAAGGCATTGAGGCAGGGGCTTTGCGAAACTGTGAAACGCGTATTGTAGGCTGCGGTATTTTTAGCGTGATTGTGATGATGGTATTTCAAGGCTTTGTAAAAGATAATATTGACGAGATGGCGAATAGTGTTAATGAAATTGT
>NZ_JAQUZF010000114.1:0-7686 GCF_028691475.1 Anaeromusa sp. | reverse complement strand
CACTCGACGTGATGCGTCATTGGGAACAAATCCACCGGCTGTACTTCCCGCACCGCGTAGCCCAGTTCCGCCAAAATAGCGGCATCCCTGGCCAAGGAGGCCGGGTTACAGGATACGTAAACGATGCGGTCTGGACGCATAGTTACTGCCGCTTCCAGGACTGAGCGATCGCAGCCAGCCCGAGGCGGGTCAAGAACGACTACGTCCACCTTTTGGCCTTTGGCTGCCAGTTCCGGCATCCAAACGGCCGCATCGGCGGTTACAAAGCTGGCTTTATCTTGCAGCTCGTTGCGCTCGGCGTTTTTCTTAGCGTCTTCGATCGCAGGCGCGACCACGTCAACGCCGTAGACTTTAGCCGCCTGGCGCGCCAAAAGCAGTGTGATGGAGCCAGCGCCGCAGTAGGCGTCTACTACGGTTTCACTCCCTGTTAAGGCGGCATACGTCAGCGCCTGGCGGCAGAGCACTTGCGCTTGCAAGGTATTTACCTGAAAAAAAGACAACGGAGAAATGCGGAAGGTCAGTCCGTCCAGCGTTTCTTCAATATACTCGCTGCCCCATAGTCTTTTCGATACCGGACCCATTACCACATTGGTGCGGCGGTTGTTGATATTTTGCATCAATGACGTCAACTGCGGCAAACGCTGGCGCAGCTTGGCAATGACTTCCGTCTTGCGCGGCAGGGTTGGCGTCGCCGTAACCAAGGCCACCATAAGTTCGCCGGTATTCACGCCAGTACGGGCCAAAACATGACGCACAGAGCCCTGGCCGGTTTTCTCATCATATAAAGGAATCGACAATTCCGCCAGCACTTGGCGCACGGCGGCGGCGGCTTCATTATTCCGCTCTTGCTGAATCAAGCAGTCTTCCGTATGAACCACCCGATGCGTCCCAGGCGCAAAACAGCCAATCTGCACTTCTCCTTTGGCTCCGCGCGCTACGGGCAGCAGCAGCTTGTTCCGATACCGCCAAGGATCTTCCATGCCCAGTACCGCGTGCACCGGCACATCACTAAGACCGCCGATGCGTTGCAGCGCCGCTTGCACTTGAGCCCGTTTTTCCGTCAGCTGCCCCTCATAGGACAGATGCTGCAGTTGACAGCCGCCGCAGGCGGCATATACCGGACAAGGCGGCTTCACACGCTCCGGAGCCTGCTGGAGTACTTCCAGCAGGCTCCCTTTGGCATACTGTTTTTTCACTATGTCTACACGGCAGCGCACGGCCTCTCCCGGCAGCGCGCCTTCTACAAATACGGTAAACCCTTCGATTCGGCCCACGCCTTCACCGCTATGGCCCAAACCGGAAATAGCAATTTCTCTTATTTCTCCCTGACTTACAGGTGCCATCCAACATTCCTCATTCTTCGCTTTTATCGCCGTTTTTCTTGCCGTCCCCGTCTTTTCCAAGGCTCAGCAGAATATCATTATACTCTTTGAGTTTCGCACTGACAAGAGCGTGCACCGTTCCTTCCGGATAAGCTCCGTCTTCTTGCTCTTCGCCAGCGGGCGTTCCGGTTAATAGCTCAATGCCTTCATCAATCGTGCGCACCGGATAGATATGGAACATTCCTTGCCGTACGGCCTCGACCACTTCGTCATCCAACGTCAGTTCATCCACATTTTGATGCGGAATCATGACGCCCTGGTCTCCTGTGAGGCCTTTGATCTTGCAGACGGCGAAGAAGCCTTCTATTTTTTGCGTCACCCCGCCAATGGGCTGCACTTCCCCTTTTTGGTTGACCGAACCGGTGACGGCAATGGATTGTTTAATAGGCAAACCAGAAAGGCTGGAAAGCAAAGCATACAGCTCCGTACTGGAGGCGCTGTCTCCGTCGACGCCGCTGTACTGCTGCTCAAAAGTCAGGCTGGCCGTCAAGGACAGCGGCTGCTTTTGCGCATACCTAGCGCCTAGATAGCTGGAAAGAATGAGCACGCCTTTACTATGGCTGCTGCCGCTCATTTTGATTTCCCGTTCCACATTGACAATACCGCTGCGCCCTAAATAGGTATTGGCGGTAATGCGTGAAGGCTTACCGAACATATACTCACCGATACCCAGCACCGCTAAGCCGTTCACCTGACCGACCACTTCGCCGCTGACATCAATAAGAAACTTACCTTCTGCAAACATTTCCTTCAATTTTTCTTCGTACTTATTGGCTCTGTGACGTTTTTCATCAATGGCCTGGCGGATGTGTTCCACGCGTACCAGCTTGCTTTCATCCAGGGCCGCCCAAATATCCGCCTCGCACAGCAGTTCCACCAGCTCGTTAAAGCGAGTAGTCAGCTTTTTCTGGCTTCCTGCTAAGCGGCAGGAATACTCGACCACTTTCGATACCGCCTTACGGTCAAAATGACGCAGTTTTTCCTTTTCCACCGTGGTTTTGACGAAATTAGCCAGTTTGCGCAAATTGATCGAGTCATTCGTCATTTCCACGTCAAAATCGGCATGAACCTTAAAGAGCTTGCGAAAATCTTCATCATAGGCGTACAAAAGCTGATAAATCTGAGCGCTGCCGATAAGCACGACCTTTACGCTGATCGGAACCGGCCGAGGTTTCAACGAAGACATGGCCAGCATGCCATATTGCTCTCCCAAATTTTCAATCTGCAGGCAGCCTGTTTTCAGGACGCGCTTTAAGGCTTCCCAAGCGCCGATATTCATCAGGACATCCTTGACGTTTAGAATCAGATAGCCTCCGTTAGCCCGATGCAACGCGCCGGCCTTGATCATGGTAAAATCCGTACTGGCTACGCCCATGCGGGCTTCATATTCTACGCGCCCTACAAGATTATAGAAGGTAGGATTGGTTTCCACCAATACCGGAGCGCCGTCCAAATCGTGGTTATCCACCAGCACATTGACGGCATAGCGATCTTTAACGCCATCTTGCTGCGGTTTCTTAAAGAGCATCAGAGGATTGTTCTGCTCCTCTTCCGATGCCGGACGGAAGTCATGAATATGTTTAACAACGTCGTTTTTTACCGCTTCCAGATAGGTGGTAAGCTGATCATAGTCCTGGTATTTTTCTTTGAGCGCTTCAATCAAATGCCCTGCCGCATACAAGCCGATTTTAGAGTCCAGCTCTTTGACCTCTTCACGGATGCTTTTCTCCAGATGCTGCATTTCCCGGACCACTTCGGTCGCCCGTTCATGCATCATCAGCATTTTTTCTTCAATGGCTTCGCGCTCTTCTTTTTCAAGCTTTTGGTATTCCTCCGGCGTCAGCGGTTTACCTTCAATGGTAGGTACACCGACAAAACCGGTTGTGCTCCACTGCGGCAAAATACCATTGGCTTCGGCCATTTCATTGAACCGTTCGACAATTTCCGCCCGCTTGACTTGATAGCTTTTAATCAGCGTGGCTTTGGCCCGTTCGTATTCTTCGCCGCTGAAAGCTTTAGGGATATCGGTTTTTAGATCATCCACCAATTCCCGCATATCCTGCTTAAAAATACGCCCCATGCCCGCCGGCAGCATCATCGCCAACGGCTGGCTGGAAGAATCAAAATTATTCACATAGCACCAGTCGACAGGAACTGCTTCTTTGGAAGCCACTTCCTGCACCGCCGACTTGGCGTACGTAATTTTTCCGGTCCCAGTCAGGCCGGATAAGAACAAGTTATATCCGTGGCTGGAGGTAGCCAAGCCAAAACGCACGGCTCGTACGGCTCGTTCTTGGCCTATCATGACTTCCAGCGGCGGTATATTCTCCGTTGTTTCAAAAGCAAACAGACAATCATCACAATGAAAACGCAATTTTTCCAGCGGCAATTCTTGGATCTGTGCCATGCTGCATAACCTCCTTCGATGTTCCGAACATTCTGTCTTGCCACTGTATTCGACTCAAAAAAATAGAAATCCTTCTCGATACCAAAAACAAAGGAGCCGCTGAATTAAATCAGCAGCTCCTTGCTATTACATAGCGCTTTCTTCTAAGGCAGACAGCCGTTGCAATTGCCCCATCAGGCGGTCAAAGCGCTCCGGTTTCAAAGACTGCGCGCCATCGCAGCGCGCTCGCTCCGGCTCATTGTGAACTTCAATCATCAGACCGTCCGCTCCGACAGCCACCGCCGCTTTGGAGAGCGCTTCCACCATCCACCACATACCAGCGGCATGGCTAGGATCCACCACCACCGGCAGATGGCTCAAATGCTTGACTGCCAGCACAGCGCTCAAGTCCAAGGTATTACGCGTATAGGTCTCAAAGGTACGAATGCCTCGTTCACAAAGAATGACCTGCTCATTACCGCCCGCCATAATGTATTCTGCCGACATCAGCCATTCTTCAATGGTAGAGGACAGACCGCGCTTGAGCAGCACCGGCGTATTTACTTCCCCTACGGCTTTTAACAATTCATAGTTTTGCATGTTACGGGTGCCGATTTGGATCACATCGACATCGTCGACGAAACGGTCCAATTGGTCTGTAGAAACCAGCTCGCTCACAATAGGCAAGCCCGTTGCTTTCCGAGCCAGCTTCAGCAGCTCCAGACCTTCTTCCTGCATTCCCTGGAAGCTATACGGTGACGATCTGGGTTTATAGGCGCCGCCTCTCAGGAAGGTCGCGCCGGAAGCTTGCACTTGTTTGGCAATGCCGACGATCTGTTCCTCGCTTTCCACCGAACAAGGTCCGGCAATCACTGCGAGCCCGCCGCCGCCAATACGACTGTTGCCTACCCGAATCGCCGTATCCAACGGATGGAACAGTCGGTTTGCTTTCTTATAAGGATCTTGAACCGCCAATACCTTTTCTACGCAGCGGAAGGACATGACCTGTTCCCGATCCACCTTATGGGTTTCGCCGACAAGCCCTAAAATATCTTGAAATGCGCCTTTTGTCGGCCACACTTCGCAGCCTGCTTCCTGCAGCACCTCGCGCAACACCGCTACCTCTTCTTCTTTAGCCCCGGGCGTCAATACAATAACCATCTTTGTTTCCTCCTTTTTAAAAATCGATTGTCACTGCAGAACACAGGGACGAAAAAAGCCGCTCCCAAAATTCAGGAGCGACTCGCGCGGTACCACCCTGTTTGGCTGCTGACAAACAAAAAAGGATGCTACTCCGGGACGAGCTTGCGCTCGCGGTACCACCCCTTCTGGCTTGCAAATAAAAAAGAAGCAGTAACCGGGACGAGCTTGCGCTCGTGGTACCACCCTTATTGACAACAGCCCACTTAAATCCCTTAACGCGGGAACTCGGCCAAGCCTACTCGCTATTCTTTCAGCCCGCTGCTCCGGAATGAACTTCACCTTTCCGCCCCGTCGGATTTTCACCAGCCATCCGCTCTCTGCACAGTTGAGAAAAGTTACTCTTTCCTTCTTCGCATTTCTATTTTTTAATTGTTTTTAGTATACATCGCGCCATAAACGAAGTCAAGTGTAAATTTTAAAATTACATTTTCGTTTTCAACGAAAGTAAAAACATGTATTTTGTTAATCAATTGTTAAGCACGGAACACAGATGAAAATGGTGAACGCAACTCAGAGTAACAACTTCCGAACTTTTTCATCGCACCGGAGAGATTGCCGCGTCGCTGCGCTCCTCGCAATGACACGCTAAGCCAGCTATCCTCTACCAGACAAAACCACTGCTGCTAACCAGCTTTTGTCTTTGCGTGCGAAACGAAGTAATCTCCTCGTGCATTTTTCATATTTTCTCTCTGTTGTGCCCTCCATCTACTCACTCTACTCTTGTTCAAAAACCGTCCCCAGCAGCCCTCCTGCGTGCCCTCAAGTTCTCCCTAGACTCTTGTTCAAATTAAAAAAGCTGTGCGAGAAGTACTCCCGCACAGCTTGGCTTATAAACTTATTGTAGCTTCTGCTTTAGCATTTCGTTGACCATGCCGGGGTTGGCGCGTCCTTTAGACTGCTTCATAACCTGACCTACCAAGAAGCCCAAAGCGTTTTGCTTACCAGCCTTGAAGTCAGCTACCGGCTGAGGATTAGCGGCAATCACCGCTTCCACAATAGCGTCTACTGCACCGGTATCGGAAATCTGCACTAGGCCTTTTTCCTTCACGATGGTTTCCGCGTCTTTGCCGCTTTCCCACATGAACTGGAAGACGTCCTTAGCGATTTTACCGGAGATGGTTCCCTTGTCCAGCAGTTGAATCAAACCCGCCAACGCGACCGGATTGACCGGAGCGGTTGCCACAGTGAACTCGGAGCTATTCAAATGCTTGGCAAATTCGCCCATAACCCAGTTCGCCGCTACTTTAGCATCGGCTTTCGCGGCTACGAGGGCATCGTAGTAGTCAGCCAGCGCTCGGCTAGAGGTAAGAATGGATGCATCATAAGCCGGAAGGCCATGGTCGTCCATCAAACGCTGCCGCCGTGCATCAGGCAGTTCCGGCAAGGTAGCGCGAATGGCTTCGATCTTTTCCGGGGCAATGACGATCGGCACCAGATCCGGCTCCGGGAAATACCGGTAGTCATGAGCCTGCTCCTTGCTGCGCATGGAAAGAGTCATGCCCTTAGCGTCATCCCAAGTACGGGTTTCTTGAATAATGCGGCCGCCGTCGTCAATGACGTCGATATGGCGAGCCACTTCATATTCTAGACCGCGCTGCACAGCCTTGAAGGAATTGAGGTTTTTAATCTCCGTCTTCGTACCCAATTCCTTAGCGCCCACCGGACGAATGGAAATGTTGGCATCGCAGCGCAGACTGCCCTCTTCCATTTTGCAGTCGGAAACATCCAAGTATTCCAGAATGGTTTTAATTTTTTCCAGATACGCTTTAGCTTCCGCCGGAGAAGAAATATCCGGTTCCGACACGATTTCAATCAACGGCACGCCGGTACGATTGTAATCGACAAGAGCCGAATCCGAGCTGGTAATGGTACTGCCGGAATGCACCAGTTTACCTGCGTCTTCTTCCATATGAATCCGAGTAATGCCGATGCGTTTGGTCTCGCCTTCCACCTCAACGTCCAGATGCCCCATCCCAACGATGGGCAAATCGTACTGCGAAGTTTGGAAGTTTTTCGGCAAATCCGGATAGTAGTAGTTTTTACGGTCAAACTTGCTAAAAGATGCAATGCTGCAATTCAGCGCCAAACCCGCTTTAATAGCGTATTCCACTACTTTTTCATTGATGACCGGCAGCACGCCAGGCAAGCCAAGGCACACCGGACAAACATTGGTATTTTGACCACAGCCGAACTCGGTGCTGCAGCCGCAGAAAATCTTGGACTTGGTCTTGAGCTCCACATGGATTTCCAGACCAATAACTGTTTCGTATTTCATCACTTACCCTCCCCGAGCGGCGCCAGGCGCTTGTGATAATCATGGCTTTGTTCAAAGGTATAGGCCACACGCAGCAGCGTTTCTTCCGCCAGGGGCTTACCGATAAACTGCAAGCCCACAGGCATGCCCTGAGCAAAGCCGCAGGGAACGGAAATACCGGGAACGCCAGCCAAGTTCACGGGGATGGTGCAGACGTCCTGCAAGTACATAGAGAGCGGATCGCCGCTCTTTTCACCAATTTTGAAGGCCGTCGTCGGCGCAGTAGGCGTCACCAGGACGTCTACTTTTTCAAAAGCCTTGTCAAAGTCTTGCTTGACCAGGGTACGAACTTTGAGCGCTTTCAGATAGTAGGCGTCGTAATAACCGGAGCTTAGGGCATAGGTGCCCAGCATAATGCGGCGTTTTACTTCCGCCCCGAAAGCCTCGCTGCGGGTCTTCTT
>NZ_JAQUZF010000113.1:0-7823 GCF_028691475.1 Anaeromusa sp. | reverse complement strand
CGCGAATGATAGAGGAAAGCCACTTTATGAAGGTTATTTAACGAGATGATTTTGCTGTTACACAAGACTTTATTGCGCAGGGATAGCAGGCTTCTCTGATTTTCCCTCAAGGCTGGCAAAAGATAGCAGTGAAAAAGGTTTTATGTTTGTGGTAAGATAAAATGATAGCGATTGTTGCAATAAAGTTCAAAATGGCTTTGTTGAAAGGGAAGGGAATGAAAATATATGGTATGTGAATTATTGGCTCCTGCCGGGAGCGTTGAAGCGTTTCGAGCTGCCGTGGAAAATGGCGCTGATGCGGTATATTTATCGGGGAAAGCCTTTGGGGCCAGAGCCTATGCCCCCAATTTTTCTGACGAGGAACTAACAGAAGCGGTACGGTATGCTCATTTACGGAACGTTAAAGTATATGTAACCGTTAATACATTGGTGGACGACAGTGAAATGAGACTGCTGCAGGAATATCTGCGTTTTTTATACGAATGCGAAATTGATGCGGTGCTGGTTCAGGATTTGGGGGTAGCGGCGGTAGCCCGTACGTGTGTGCCGAATTTGCCGTTGCATGCCAGTACGCAGATGACCGTGCATAATGCTGCAGGCGTACGCTTTTTGCGGGAACTTGGCTTTACCAGAGTGGTGGTCTCACGTGAAATGTCTCTTGCGGAACTGCAGCAATGCGTCCAAGAAGGGGGCGCAGAAATTGAAGCTTTTGTTCACGGCGCTCTTTGTATTTCCTATTCCGGTCAATGTTTGATGAGCAGTCTTATTGGGGGGCGCAGCGGCAATCGAGGACGTTGTGCGCAGCCTTGCCGGCTCAACTATCGTTTGGAAACGGAAGAGGGAACTGTAATTCAGGAAGTTGGCGAATATCTTCTAAGCCCCAAGGATTTGAATACCTTGGAACTGGTGCCGCAATTACTGGAAGCTGGCGTTCATTCTTTGAAAATTGAAGGACGCATGAAGCGGCCGGAGTATGTGGCCGTAGTAGTCGCCGCCTATCGTCAGGCGCTGGACGCGGCGCTGCGCGGCGAAACATTGTCTTTGGAGCCGTTGCAGAGGGACTTGGAACAGATCTTTAATCGTGATTTTACTACCGCTTATTTGCAAGGGCGACCAGGGCGGACCATGATGAGTGATCGTCGTCCTAACAATCGCGGCTTGCGGGTGGGACGCATTGTGGCTTATGACTACGCCAAAAGGGAAGGGTGTTTAAAGCTGGAGCAGCCGCTGCGGCAGGGGGATATCCTTGATGTTTGGGTTAAAGTAGGCGGCCGTGTCAACCTTACAATGCAAGAAATGTATGTAAATGGGAAGTTGGTAGAAGAGGCTGAACCAGGTGAGCTGGTGACCATTCCGGATATGCCGCCGGTAGGAATGAATGACCGGGCGTTTAAGGTGTTTGACGCACAATTAATGCTCAAAGCACGCAGCTCCTTTGCCAAAGAACAGCGCAAAGTGCCGGTGACGGCAGTAGTAGAGGCAGTATTAGGACAGCCGCTGCGCTTGACTTTGCGCGATGACGAAGGGCATGAGGGAGTCGGAGAGACTGGCTTTTTAGCGGAAGAAGCAAGAAAGCATGCTTTGCAAATTGATTCTGTGCGTAAGCAAGTGGATCGCCTGGGCAACACTCCCTTTGCTCTGCAGAATTTGGAGTTTAAGGCGCAGGGCGAGCTGATGGTGCCTGTAAGCGAACAAAACGAAATGCGTCGTCGCGCAGTAGAAGCGTTGGAAGAAGCCAGACTGATTTCTTATAAGCGGCCTTCTCTTTCGGCCGGACCTTGCAGTTTAGCGCTCAAAGACGAAAGGCGTATCGCGAAAGAACAATGGCCGGAAAAAATTTGTGTACAATGCAGTGAACTGGCGCAAGTTCAGGCAGCGTTGGCAGGAGGCGCCTCGGGTATTCTTTTTGGAGGCGAAGATTTTGTAAAACCGGCGCCTGGGCCGGAGGAATACGCTGCCGTTTGTCGCGCTGTCCAGGAATCGGGGAAAGAACTGTGGCTGGGAACGCCGCGTATTGTCCGCGAATGGCAGCTGTCTCGCTGGGAGCAGGTTTTCTCGTTTGCAGCGTCGCAAGAAATAGCTGGCGTATATCTGGCTAATTTAGGCTTGTTGGAGTTATGTCGGAAAAAAACGCCGACCCTAGCTTTTTGGGCGGATGCGCCGCTGAGCCATTTTAATTCTCAAACTCTTGCCTTCTGGGCTGAACAGGGAGCGGTTGGAGCAACATTGTCTCCTGAATTGACCTTTGAGCAAATTCGCAAGCTTCATTGGCCGCAGAGTTTGGCTGGTGAATGTCTGGTGCATGGTCGCTTGACTATGATGGTCTCCGAGTTTTGCCCCTTGGGTTCTTATATTGGAGAGTTGCATACCGGAACATGCAGCCAGCCTTGTCGCCAAAAGGAAGCTTACTACTTGCGCGACCGGAAAGAAGAGCGGTTCCCCATTTTTACAGACAGCAGCTGCCGCAGCTATATCTTCAATGCTAAAGAATTGGATTTGCGAGGTAATCTGACACAATTCCGCCAGACCGGAGTATCACAATTGCGCCTGGACGGACGTCTGTATCGTCCGGAGGAGTTGCGACGCTTGACTGCCGACTATTGCCGGGAATTGCTTGCGTTGCAAAAAGGCCAGGTTTTACCGCCGCCGGCTGTAAAGCCGGGCGCTACGCGCGGGCACTATTTTAGAGGAGTCATGATGCATGATCAATGAAAAAGCATTGCATATATTGGAGTTTGACAAGGTTCGAAGCCGCCTAGCCTCCTTGACTGCGTGCTCGCTGGGGCGAGAGCTGGCGGAAAAGCTGCAGCCCCAGGTAGAAGCGGAGTTCGTTGCTCGATCGTTGGAAGAAACTGCAGCAGTGGCTTTTTTGGCGGAGCAGGGAGAACGGCTGCCCTTGGGCGGCATTCATGATGTGCGCCAAGCAGCAGGCAGAGCGGCGTTAGGAGCGATTTTAGAACTAGAAGAGCTGCGCAATATCGCCGCTACAATGAAAAGCGCCCGGATTTTGGGAAGCTTTTTGCTAAACCGCTTGGAAGAAACGCCAATTTTAAGCGAGTATGCAGAAGGTTTTGTTTCGTTGCAGCGTTTAGAACAGGCGGTGGAAGCGGTTATTGACGAGCATGGTCAAATGCGCGACGACGCTACGCCGGAGCTGGCCAAACTGCGGCGCGCCATTCGCACGGCTCACGGGCGCGTTAAGGAACGCTTGCAGTCTGTATTGCGTTCTCAAGAATACCAGAAATATTTTCAAGAAGCTTTGGTAACCATGCGGGGTGATCGCTATGTAATTCCTGTGAAGCAGGAGTATAAGCATTTTTTCCCAGGCATTGTTCATGATCAATCGGCCAGCGGCGCTACTGTCTTCATTGAGCCGATGAGCATTGTAGAGCTGAACAACGAAATTAAGCAATGCGTTGCCGCTGAACGCAATGAAATAGAACGCATTTTACAGTCTTTAAGTGCGGTTACGGGACGCGATAATGACAGTATTCAAGAAAATTGCCGCTTATTAGGACAGATGGATTTATTGGCGGCTAAGGTTCGGCTGGCGGAGCAATGGAAATGCACTAAGCCTGTTTTTAATGAAGCGAAGCGGCTTTCTTTGCGTCAGGCCCGGCATCCTTTAATTAACGCCGCCCAAGTTGTGCCGATTGACTTGTTTCTTGGTGAAGAGTATACGATGCTGCTGATAACCGGTCCTAATACAGGCGGTAAAACGGTAGCGCTAAAGACGCTGGGACTCATGGTGCTTATGGCGCAGGCTGGCTTGTTTTTGCCGGTAGACAGCGGTTCGAGCATCTGCATGTTCAGTCAGGTATTTGCGGATATTGGCGATGAACAAAGTATTGAACAAAGCTTGAGTACTTTTTCATCTCATATGACGCATTTGGTGAGCATTCTGCAAGAAGTCGGCGCTGATGATTTGGTTTTGCTGGATGAAATCGGCGCCGGCACCGATCCGGTAGAGGGCGCCGCTTTAGCTATGTCCATTTTGGAAAATTTGCAGGCTTGCGGCGCTTTGACTGTGGCAACAACGCATTATAGCGAGTTAAAGCAATTTGCCTATGCCCGTGAAGGCGTAGAAAATGCCAGTGTGGAGTTTGATGTGCAAACCCTGCGTCCGACCTATCGGCTGCGCATCGGCATGGCCGGCTCCAGCAACGCTTTCGCCATCAGCCGCCGCTTAGGTCTGGCGGAAGCGATATTAGACAGGGCGCGCGTACTAATGGATCAGCAGCATGTGGATTTGGCCGCGATGATGCAGGAGCTGGAAAAAGAACAGTTAGAGTATCAAGAACGTCTTGCAACTCTGGAACTTCAGCAGCGCTCGTGGGAGCAAGAGCAGCGACGCTGGGAAGCCAAGCGAAGTCAAGAGGAAGAAAAAGCCGCCTTGCGATTGGAGCAAAGCAAGACGAAGGCGGCTGAATTACTGCGGCAGGCTAGAAAAACAGCCGAAGAAAGCGTCAATCTCATTAAAAAACAGGCGCAAGAGCAAGATCAGCAGCGGCGGCAGAACGCGTTTCAACAGGCGAGAGAAAGACTGCAGGGAGCGCTGGATGGAACACGCCCTCAATTCCGCAAGATTGTCGCCGGAAGCCCAGTAGAACAGGAACTGCTGCGGGAAGGTTTGGCAGTTATGGTTAAGACGCTGGGCCAGAAAGGCAGAATTCTCTCCTGGAATACTAAGGAGGCGACGGTGCAGATCGGAGCGCTAAAAATGAATGTGCCCTTGAAAGCCTGTCTTCTCGTGGAGGATGGGAAGGTGGAGGAGCCTCCGGTCAAGGCGGCGCCGCGAATTTCCGCCGCGTTTTTGAGCAAACGCTTGGATGTACCCCGGGAAATCGATGTGCGCGGTCAAAATATTGAAGAAGCCGTAGAAATACTGGCTAAATTCTTGGATGACGCCATGCTGGCCGGGCACACTAAGATAAATGTGATTCACGGCAAGGGAACCGGCGCGTTGCGTAAAGGCGTGCGGGCTTATTTAAAGCAGCATCACGGTGTTAGGGACATCAGCATTGGCGAGGTAACCGAAGGCGGCGACGGCGCTACGCTGGTACAGCTTAAATAAGAAAAATTGCACGAGGGTTTTGAACAAGAGAATCGGAGTCACGGGAGGGTACGCAGGAGTGACACGGTTTTTGAACAGTGAGTAGAGAGAGGACGCGACGGGGTTACAAGATTTACACAAAGGAAAGCAAAGCGATATAATTTCATAAAACCCTTTCGCGTTTTTCGTGTATTTCGCGGTTCGTTTTATAAATTCTGGTATATTAAAAACTAGAAAAGAAGAGCAGCACTGTCGGCAAAAACAGTACTGCTCTTCTTTTACTTTATTATTCCTTTTTGGAATCTGTTTTCTTGTCTTCTGTTTTAGCTTCCGTTGGTTTGGTCGTTGTTTTCTCCGGCTGCTTGGTTGTTGTTTTTTTCTTATCGTCTTCTTGCTTTTTATCAGCAGCTGCTTTGTCGTCAGGGTGGGCCGGCGTGCTTGCGTCTTGAGGAACCGACACGCCCTGGGGACGTAAGAAATCACGGGCTGGAGTCGAGGCTAACGCCTTGGTCATGAAGCCGCGCCAAATTTCGGCAGGAACGGTACCTCCTGTGATATTTCCAAGAGTTCCTTCGGTGTCATTACCCATCCAAACGGCGGCAACCAAGTCAGGAGTATAACCGACAAACCAGGCGTCTTTGTTATTGTCTGTAGTGCCGGTCTTGCCGGCTGCTGGCCGGCCAATAGCGGCGCCGGCTCCGGTGCCGCGGGCAATAACGCCTTTAAGCATATCGGTTATGATGTAGGCGCTTTTCTCGCTGATGATGGTTTTGGGCTGAGGAGAATGTTCTTCCAAGGTTTTGCCGTTTCGATCGACGACTTTTACGATGGCAATGGGTTCGCAACGGATACCTTGGTTGGCCAATACTCCATAGGCGCTGGCCATTTCCAAAGGAGTAACGCCTTTGGTTAAGCCGCCCAGGGACATAGCCAGGTTTCTATCGTTTGTAGGACCTTGCAATACTAGGGTGGAGATGCCCATTTGCTGGGCGTAATACAAGGGTTTATCAGCGCCAAGCTGGTTGGCCAACTTTACGGTAGGTACATTGCGCGACTGTTCTAAAGCGTAGCGCAGTGAAATGTTGCCGTAAAAGCGTCCGTCGTAATTGCGGGGAGCCCAGGAGCCAAAAGACACGGCTGTATCGCTGATGCTTGTAGCTGGCGTCATGCCGCTTTCAATGGCGGCTAGGTAGGTGAAGGTTTTAAAAACAGAGCCAGGCTGACGTTCCGCCATTACGGCGCGATTGAATTGATCGTCACCGCGACCGCCTACCATGGCTTTAATGTAACCACTGCGCGGATCAATGGCTACCAGCGCTCCTTGCGGCTGCATGATGCCATTTGCATCTTTGCGATACGATGGCAGATGGGTAAGGGCGCTTTCCGCCGCATGCTGCATGGTCAAATCTAAGGAGGTGTAGACCTTCAAGCCTTCTTTATAAACGGCATCGGCGCCATATTTATCAATAAGAGATTGGACAACATAATCAATAAAATAAGCGGCTGTTTTATTGGACTTGTCATTGTTGGTTTGGCCGGAAGCCAGCTTTAACGGCGCTTCTGCAGCACTGTGAGCGGTAGCGGCATCAATATAGCCGTACTTGACCATTTGCTCTAAAACCGTCCGCTGTCGTTCTTTAGCGGCTTTTAAATTATTCAAAGGGGAATAGTAATTGGGGCTTTTGGGAATGCCGGCCAGCATAGCGCATTCCGCCAACGATAAATCTTCGGCATTTTTATTGAAGTATACTTTGGCAGCCGTTTGCACGCCATAAGCGCCTTGGCCAAAGTAAATGTGATTAACGTACATTTCTAAAATCTCATGTTTGGTATACTGGCGCTCGATTTGTAAGGCCAAAAAAGCCTCTTGGATTTTTCGCTTCATCGTGCGTTCTTGTGAAAGAAGCGCGTTTTTAGCAAGCTGCTGGGTGATGGTGCTGCCGCCTTCGGCTACGCCGCCTCCGGTTACATTAGACCAAGCCGCCCGCAAAATGCCTCGCGGGTCAACACCCATGTGCTGATAAAAGCGAGCATCCTCAACCGCCACAAAAGCATTCTGCAGATTTTGCGGGACTTTGCTCAAAGGAACTGGAACGCGATTTTCCACGGAATGTACGGTAGTAATTAGCGTGCCATGGCTGTCAAAAATTTGTGATGAAGCAGCCGGGCGAATGTCGTTTTGCAAGTTAGGCATCGTATTATAGCTGGCAGTTACAAAACCCAAGCCGACGCCGGCAAAAATGACGCCCATTACTATTGAAATAATGAGAAACAGGCGCCCCCAGCGAAAAGATCGTTTGGGTGTTTGTGGTGAAGTACTTTCATTTCTCATGAATTTGTCTTGCCTCCTGGTTCAAAGTAAACAACTATTTTCCTATTATACCACAAGGATTGCTACGATTGGATTGACAATTATATAACAGAAGGCAACATTTTGGTTTTGCGAAAAGAAGCAAGTTCCCAACAAAGTGTCTTAAAAATTGCGTAACAGGTGTTGACAGTAACCCGGTTAACATGATACTATACAGAAGTCGTCGCGAGCGGCGGCAAAGAACAAGTGCTCCTTGAAAACTGAACGATGCAAACAAGCCAGATGTGCGAGGCAACCTTAGCCGCAAGGCGAAGGAAGTCATTTAAAATTTCTTTTTAAACTAAGAGCTGACATCAGTTCTTCGATTTTATCGGAGAGTTTGATCCTGGCTCAGGACGAACGCTGGCGGCGTGCTTAACACATGCAAGTCGAACGGTCCAGAATTTAACACCGAGAATA
>NZ_JAQUZF010000112.1:0-8043 GCF_028691475.1 Anaeromusa sp. | reverse complement strand
GCGTTTGGATCTTGGCTGGACACGCCAACAGGCCCTGCTGGAATTGCGTCTGCCGGAGTTTCATCTGGCGGCAGCGTTTTCAGCAGGGCTTCAATTTCTTCTTGTGTTAATGTTGCGTGAGGCGCCTTGTCATTCATTGGCATCGTTCCTTCGATTGTTCTGAGTAGGCAAGGCGATTAGGAAGCAGGCGCTTCCTCCCAAATGGCTTGCGGCATAGCTGCAGCCAGAACTTACCTTGCAAAATGACCGGAGTATGGTATCATTACTTAATAACTAGCACAGGAACTTGAGAATAAGTAACAAGTTTATGTGCTACGCTCCCCAAGAGCAGGGAACCGATTTCGCCTAAACCGCGCGTGCCGCACAAAATTAGATCAATTGGGTTGGCGGCGGCATAGCTTATGATTTCATCGGCGGGATTTCCGTCGAGAAGAACGGTTTCAATCGTAAGGCCTTCCTTTAAAAAAGCCTCTTTGGCCTCGTTTTGCAAGTCTTCCAGATATTGCTTGGCGGACATTTCAAACTGCAGCAAGTTAGCTGCCTTGCCGATGGGATATTGCGCCAACGGTTCAAACACGCTTAGTAAAACGGTGGCTGCACCGCTTTCTTTGGCGAAGCGGATCGCCCAGGGCAGGGCCTTGAGGCTGGTTTCTGAACCGTCGAATGAAAAGACAATGCGACGAACACTCATCCAAAACACCTCCCAGCGAAAATGGATTTATTGCTATTCTTACTAGGTTACCTGTTTTATTCGCTGTTTATTTAGGGAATCCTGTTGGCTGTTGAAAATTAAGCCCTTTGGCCCCTTCAGGCCAAAGGGGAAAAAGTTCTATGGCTTGAACCAGAGTCACGGGAGTCAAGGGCGGCTATGCATGAGGGAATGGTTGAAGTCGCTGATTCTCTTGTTCAATTATTTTTAAACGATAACTCTTGGCAGGAAAGAGCCAAGAGGACTGCGAATCTAATACAAGATATACTTCTTATTTTTGGAAACGAGGTTGTTGCATGACGCAGACACGAATTCGGCCGCTGGTGGAAGGCGGTATTTTATCGGCGATTGCCATTGTTTTTGCTTTGATGAGCGCGTATTTGCCCATCTTGGGACCTTTTGTCAATATGCTTTGGCCAGTGCCGATTATTCTTTTGGGAGTTCGCCATGGCTTTCGCTGGAGCGTGATGGCTACATTATCGGCGGGCGTACTAATTGCCGTATTAATGCATCCGCTGCACGCATTGAGCGTGGTGGTCGGATTTGGTTTAATCGGTATTGTTTTGGGACATGCGATTCGAGAAGCCTACTCACCAGGAAAGGCCTTGGTTTGGGGTTCGTTGGCTTCGCTCCTTTCCAAGGTGGCCGTTCTGGGGCTGAGCGCCTTCATTTTAGGTATCAATCCCTTGGAAATGCAGATTGATGTTATGGCCAAAGGCACGGAAGAGGCTCTAGCCATGTACCGCTCCATGGGAATGCAAGAAGAAGAATTGCAGCGCTTGGCGGCGACGATGGGCCAACTGGTGGATGTATTGCGTATTATCCTGCCTGCCGGGTTTGCTATGGCGGCCGTGGTGGACACGTATCTCAATTTCATTGTGGCGCGGTTGGTGTTGCGCCGCTTGGGCATGGAAGTGCCGGCGTTCCCGCCGTTTCGGGAGTGGCGCTTTCACGGCGGTCTTGCTTATGCGTACGCCTTGGCGCTGGTGGGAGCCTATTGGGGCTCCAGCCGCGAGTGGTTATGGCTGCGGGACATCGCTATGAATGTGCAAGTTATTGCTAGTTTGTTTTTGTTTGTACAAGGCTTGTCGTTAGTGGTATTTCTGACGGACAAGTATCGTTTGCCTAAATTTGTGCGTGGTTTGATTTTGTTGTTACTTGTAACTAATGGTTTTTTGACGCAAATGGTGATTTATGCCGGTGTGGCCGAAGCCTGGGTAGATGTGCGTCGGCTGCGTAAACCGGGGGAACCATCGTAGGAGGCGACTGTCATGAAACTCATTCCCGACTTTTGGCGGGAGGCCCGTCTCTATTTGATTGTGGCGCTGTGCCTGTTGGCGCTGGTTGGTTTTTACAATTTATATCTTACGTTGTTGGGCGCATTTTTCTTAGGAGCGTTGTATCTATACGGGCGAGAGCAGCGATACGAGAATCAGCGTGAACTGGAAGCGTACATAAAGAAATTGGCGGTACAAGTGGGAGCCGCAGAAAATTATGCGTTGGAAGAGCTGCCCTTGGCGATTGCGGTAATTGATCAAGAGGGCTTGGTTTGTTGGCACAATGATCGTCTGTTGGAATGGTCGGAAGGCCGTCTGCATACGGGAACGCGCATTGATTTGCTTTGGCCGGAACTGCTGCCTAACGGTTGGTGGGGACAGGCGGGGGAATTTACCTTTATGGCTGGCGCCCATTATTATCTAGTATTGCACCGGCCAGCGGAAGAACGCATGATTTTGTACATCCAAGACATGACCGAAGAGGAAGGGCGTCGCTTGGCTCTTAAGGCGGCGTTGCCCGCCGTGGCCTATGTCCAGATTGACAACTTTGACGATGTCCTCCAGGGACTGACGGAGAGTAAGCGTGCAGAGCTTCTCGCGGCGGTGAATAAGGAAATTGTCGACTGGGTAGGCGGACTAAAAGGATTTTCCAAAAAATATACTCGTGATATTTACTTGGTGATGTTGGGGCGCGGCCAGTTGGAAAAAGCCATGCGCGAGAAGTTTGAAGTTCTGGATCGGGTGCGGGAGCTTCATGCAGGCAATCGCATCCCGGTGACTCTCAGTGTGGGCGTAGCTACCGGCGAACCGTCGCTGGCGGCGCTGGGGGAACGGGCGCAAATCGGCCTGGATGTGGCTTTGGGACGCGGCGGCGATCAGGTTGCGGCGTACTGTGACGGCAAGGTGCAGTTTTTTGGCGGCAAATCCAAGGCGGTGGAAAAGAATACCCGTGTTAAGGCGCGGACGGTGGCGCAGGCGGTGCGAAAAAGCATGCTGGATGCGTCCAACGTTTTGGTTATGGGCCATGTAGGGGAGGATTTCGACAGCTTGGGCGCTGCCATTGGCGTGGCTCGCATGGCGAGGCACCTCAAAAAAGAAGTTCGCGTCATTGTTAGTCAGCCGGGCACAGCCAGCCGTAAGCTGGAAGAGCTTTTATCCGACTATAGCGAGTACGAGGGGCTCTTGGTCCCGGCGGATCAGGCGCAAGCTTTGGTCGAACCAGGCGTTTTGCTGGTGGTAGTGGATACGCATCGGCCGGGGCTGGTGGCGGCTCCGGAACTGCTGAGCCTGATTGAACGTACGATTGTCATTGATCATCATCGGCGCAGTGAAGATTTTATTTTAAATCCCTTTTTGGTATATCTGGAGCCGTCTGCTTCTTCGACCAGCGAAATGGTAGCGGAGCTTTTGATGTACTTTGATGAATCGGTGGAGTTGACTCGTTCGGACGCTACGGCGCTGTATGCCGGCATTGTAGTAGATACGAAAAGCTTTACCGTGCAGGCGGGAGTGCGCACGTTCGAGGCGGCGTCTTTTTTGCGGCGCGCTGGCGCCGATCCGGTGCTTGTGCGCTACTTGTTCCGTACGGATTTTGCCACTACCCAAGCCAAAGCGCGCATGATGGTGGATACGGAAATGCTGCCTGGCGGGGCGGCCGTATCGGTTTGTCCGTCGGACGTGCGGGACGCTCAGGTGGTGGCCTCGCAAGTGGCGGACGGGCTTTTAATGGTGGAAGGCGTGCATATGAGTTTTGTGCTCTTTCCTTATGAAGACGGCGTAGGCATTAGCGCTCGCTGTCAAGGGGACTACAATGTACATGTGATTATGGAGCGCTTCGGCGGCGGCGGTCATCAGACGGTGGCCGGGGCGCAAATCCGCGGCGTTACGGCAGCGGACATAAAAATGCAGCTGGAGGAAATCCTCCGCGAGATAGCAAAGGAGAGTGCAGCAGATGAAAGTAATTCTGACGCAAGAAGTTAAAAAATTAGGTAAAAAAGGCGATATTATCGAAGTGGCGGAAGCTTATGCGCGCAATGTGCTGTTTCGGCAGCAGTTGGCTATTGAAGCTACTGCGTCGAATGTGAATACCGCCAAGCAGCAGTCGGCTGCTAAAGAGCATAAAGAACAACGCGCCCATGACGAAGCGAAAGTATTGGCTTCACAAATGACGAAGGTTAAAGTGAAGTTGGAAGTTAAAGTAGGCGAAGGCGGCAAGGTTTTTGGCGCGATTACGTCCAAGGACGTGGCGGATGCTTTGGTTAAGCAGCATGAGTTGGATGTGGACAAGCGCAAAATTGAAATTAAAGAGGCCATAAAAACAGTGGGGATCTATCCGGTGACTATCAAACTTCACCCCGAAGTCAGCACGCAGATTCAGGTGGAGATTGTTGCAGCTAAGGCTTGATCCTCATATCCTAATAGATCGGAGCCAAGCAGGGTATGAAAGATTTTCTACAACGTATTTTGCATAAAGAAGAAATGCCGGAAAAGGAGCCGCCTCAAGAAAGGCAGCTTTTGGTGTTGTACCGCACCTATGCTTCTTTGATCGGCCAAGAGAAGTTGATCATTAAGGCGGGAAAAATGGGCGTGTTGCCGCTGATGCAGTCGGAGCGCTTTGAACAGCGGTTGTTGGGTTTGGAACGTCTGGTTTTTGACGATCCTACCTTGAAGGATGCCCCGCCACGGCAAGAAACTCCTGCTGCTCTGCAGGATATTGAGAATCTGCTGGCGGACATGCTGGCCAAAAAGCGCGTCGAAGACCGCATTGAGAAAAAAGTAAACGAGAAGATGGAAGAGCGCCATCAAGAATATTTGCGCGACATTCGTTTGCAGGTGCTGCGGGATGAAGAAGGCGGCGAGACGCCGGCGATGCGCAAAAAATATGAAGAACTGGAAAAAATGGAAGAACGCAGCGTTTCTAAATCCGTTATGTCCATGCTGCGGCCAGCTTCTTTTGATGAAATTGTCGGCCAGGAACGGGCGCTGGAGGCATTGCGCTCCAAATTGGCGTCTCCCTATCCGCAACATTTGATTTTATACGGTCCTCCTGGCGTGGGTAAAACAACGGCGGCGCGCATTGCCTTGGAAGAAGCCAAGCGCTTGGCGTATACGCCATTTTCGCAGGATGCGCCCTTTGTCGAAGTAGATGGAACAACGCTGCGTTGGGACCCGCGGGATATTACCAACCCCTTGGTGGGTTCTGTACATGATCCCATTTACCAGGGCGCTCGCCGGGATTTGGTAGACAGCGGTGTGCCGGAGCCCAAGCCGGGCTTGGTGACCGATGCTCATGGCGGCATTTTGTTCATCGATGAAATCGGTGAAATGGATATTATGCTCCAAAGCAAACTGCTTAAGGTGCTGGAAGATAAGCGGGTTTATTTTGAATCGGCTTACTACGATCCCAATGACCCTCAAGTGCCTCCTTATGTGCGCAAGCTCTTTAAGGACGGCGCGCCGGCGGACTTTATTCTCATCGGCGCTACTACGCGTGATGCGGAAGACATTGCTCCGGCCATTCGCTCGCGTTGCGCGGAGATTTACTTTGAACCGCTGACGCCGCAGCACATTCAGACCATTGTGATTAACGCAGCCAGCAAACTCAAAGTGACTCTGGAAGAGGGCGTGGCGGAGTTAATCAGCGAATATACCATTGAGGGCCGCAAGGCTGTCAATATTCTGGCGGATGCCCATGGAGTTTCTTTGTACCGGCAAGACGGGGGGGAAGGACGCATTTCCTTGGAGGACGTGTACCGGGTGGCCCAGGTGAGCCGCTTGACGCCGTATGTCAGCCAGAAAGCCAGCACTACCAGCGAGGTGGGCAAAGTCTTCGGTCTAGGCGTGGCCGGCTATTTGGGCTCGGTCTTGGAAATTGAAGCGATGGCCTTTCCGGCGGCGGAAAAAGGCAAAGGCGCGATGCGCTTCAATGATACCGCCGGATCTATGGCCAAGGATTCGGTATTCAATGCCGCCGCGGTGGTGAGAAAATTGATCGGCGCGGATTTGGCGGATTTTGATTTGCATATCAATATTGTCGGCGGCGGCCGCATTGACGGTCCTTCCGCAGGGGTAGCCATTACGGCGGCGCTCATTTCCGCGATTTCCGGACGCGCCGTGCGGCAAAGCATAGCCGTAACTGGCGAAGTGTCCATTCAAGGACGCGTCAAAGCCGTAGGCGGCGTGTTTGAAAAAGCCTATGGCGCGAAACAAGCTGGCGTGCAGGTCATGCTGATCCCTAAGGAAAATGCCAAAGACATTCCCGAAGGTCATTTGGGGCTGGATATCCGACCGGTAGAAACGGTGTCCGAAGCATTGGCTATTTTACTGGAAGAAAAAGCAGCTTCGCCAGTAGTATAAGTGAACATAAATCCTCGTCGCAGGACTGGACCTGCGGCGGGGATTTTGTTTTTAGGTTAGAATTTTTGGCAGCCTTGTATTTGAGACAAGATTTGCGCGCACCTCGAAAAAGCAGACTAAAGCGGCAGTTTCTTAACTCGCTGTGCTCAAACAGGCGAAACTGTGATCCGCTTTAGACTGCTTTTTCGTCCTACGGACCGGTTTGCTCCAATAAAAGTCTCAAATACAATGGCCGCCGTCTTAGCCCTTTAGGAGGCCCATTCTTGTTCCTCTTAAACAACATGAAACTCATTCGGTCCCTCCGGTTCTCCGATTCTCTTGTTCAATCTAACCCTCATTCGTTCCCTCGCTTTACTCATGTTCAATTTCCGTTTTCTCCGTGCGCCGCGTTTTAGCAGGAGACTGTTTTCATGTGTCGAAAAATAACCAAAACAAACACTTCAGACAATGTGGAGAGGGGATGGTCAGCATGATGCGCATTTATGCTCCGCTCGAAAATCCGGAAAATGGCTGGAGGCCGCTTTTGGCCAAGGAGGAGCTGCATTGGCAGCCAGGCAGCCCGTTACGGGCGTTGGCTTATTGCTGGTGCGGCGCGACAAAAGGGTTTCCTAAAGAGGCAGCTGCCGTATTTGCGGCGGCCGAAGAGCCGGAACTGCAAAGCATGCGGCTGCTTTTTGCTTTTCCGGAGTTTCAAGTGCATCTTCCCGGCGGCGAAACGGCGTCTCAATGTGATTTATGCGTGCTGGCGCGGACCGATTTAGAGCAGCATGTGCTCATTGTGGAAGCGCAAGGAGAAGAGTCTCTAGGGCCTACGGTGGAGGAGTGGCTGCCGCCGGCAAGCTTGCAAAAAGGCAAGAGAGAACGGCTGCGGGCTTTTTTATCCTTGTTGGAGCTGGAAGAAGAAGCGGCGGCGAATTGCCAGTATCCCTGGATTCATCGTACCGTTGCCGCTTTGTTGGAAGCCAGCCGCCTTGGAGCGTCTAATGCCATGCTGGTAATCCATGCTTTTCAAGCGCCGCCGGAGGTATGGGAAGCCTATGTGCATTTTTTGGCTTGTTTAGGGCTGGAGGCACGCCGCGGCGGTATTACGCCAGCCGTGCGCCGAGGCGGCTGCCAATTGCGCTTTGCCTGGGTGGACGGAAATCCAGCCTGTATGCGCCGTTAGAAAGATTGTGCAAAAAAGCAGGGAATGCGTTATAATTAATGATTGTGAACATATGTTTTTGTTGCAGTACAGGAGGAAAGAAATTTGTTGATTGAACGTGTTCCCCCCCAGAATATAGAGGCGGAGCAAGCCGTCCTTGGGGCGATGTTGATAGAAAAAGAAGCGATCGCCAGGGTGACGGAACTTTTAAAAGGCGGCGACTTTTATCGTGAGGCGCATCGGCTGATTTTTGAGGCTATGCTGGATTTGTACAACCGCAATGAAGCAGTGGATATGATTACGGTCATCGAGCTTTTAAAGAGGGAAGACAATCTGGAAAAAGTGGGCGGTATTGCCTACGTGACATCGTTGGCGAACAGCGTGCCTACGGCGGCGAATGTGCATTATCATGCTAAGATTGTGGAGGAAAAGGCGCTTTTGCGTCAGCTTATCCAGACCTCGACGAAAATTGCCGCGTTGGGTTATGAGGGCAGTGAAGAGGTATCGCAAATTGTCGATCAGGCGGAGAAGATGATTTTGGAGGTATCCAACCGCCG
>NZ_JAQUZF010000111.1:0-8098 GCF_028691475.1 Anaeromusa sp. | reverse complement strand
GAAAAGAAATAGAGGCTAAAATGGAAAAAAACTTTCTTCCTGTTTGTCGTGCCGATATGGAAGCGCGCGGCTGGGATTATGTAGATTTTTTATTTATCAGTGGCGATGCCTATGTAGATCATCCCAGCTTTGGTCATGCGATTATCAGCCGCTGGCTGGAGAAACAAGGCTATCGGGTTGCTATTTTGGCGCAGCCGGATTGGCGCAGCGTTAACGCGTTCAAGGAGTTCGGCAAACCGCGCCTTGGCGTGTTGGTGTCTGCAGGCAACCTGGATTCTATGCTCAATAAATATACTGCAGCTAAACGGTTGCGCAGCGAGGACCGCTACGCTCCGGGCGGCAAGGCCGGCTTTCGGCCGGACCGGGCTACATTAGTATATTGCAGCCGTATTCGGGAAATCTGGAAAGATATTCCTTTAATTATTGGCGGCATTGAGGCCAGTTTGCGACGTTTTGTGCACTATGACTACTGGGAGGACGCCTTACGCCGCTCCATTTTAGCGGATAGTCATGCAGATCTTCTGATTTATGGCATGGGCGAGAGGCAGATTTTGGAGATCGCTAAGCAATTAGAAAGCGGGATTCCAATCGCGCAGATCCGCCAAGTGCCTGGCACCTGTTTCCTCGTAGAATCGCAAGAAGAAGTTTGGGACGCTGTGAAACTGCCTTCTTGGAAAGAATGCCGGCAAGACCCCAAAGCTTTTGCCAAAGCTGGAGGCTTGCAGTTTTTGGAACAGGACCCTATTCGCGGCAAAACCTTGCTGCAAGAACAGGAACGAGGTTTTTTGGTGCAAAATCCCCCGGCGATGCCGCTGACGACGGCAGAACTGGATGCGGTGTATGATTTACCGTACATGCGGACGTGGCATCCTGCGTATGATCAAGCTGGCGGCGTGCCGGCCATTGAAGAAGTTCAGTTCAGCTTGGTTAGTCAGCGCGGCTGTTTTGGAGGCTGCGCTTTTTGTGCCATTACCTCGCATCAAGGGCGTATTATTCAAAGCCGAAGCCATGAATCTCTTTTGCAGGAAGCACGTCTTTTGACAACCCTTCCCGAGTTTAAGGGGTATATTCATGATGTAGGCGGCCCTACCGCCAATTTTCGCCAGCCATCGTGTGCGGCGCAGTTGGAGCGAGGCGCTTGTCGAGGCAAAAGCTGTCTTTCGCCGGAACCTTGCGTGCATTTGCAAGCGGACCATCAGGATTACCTGCGGCTGCTGCGCAGCTTGCGACAGGTTTCCGGAATAAAGAAGGTCTTCATTCGATCGGGCATTCGCTATGATTATTTGTTGTTAGCCAAGGATCGGGATGAATTTTTACATGAATTGTGCCAGTATCATGTAAGCGGCCAGCTAAAAGTGGCACCGGAGCATGTTGCGGCAAAGGTTACCCGGATTATGGGGAAATCGGGCAAAGACTGCTATTTGCGCTTTCAAGATGCGTATCGTCGCGTAAACCGTGAGTTGGGCAAGGAACAGTATCTAGTGCCGTATTTGATGTCCAGTCATCCCGGGTGCGGTCTGGCAGAAGCGGTAGAATTGGCGGAATTTCTGCGCGACCAAGGGTATCATCCGGAACAGGTGCAGGATTTTATTCCGACACCAGGAAGTTTATCTACCTGCATGTATTATAGCGGTGTGCATCCTTTGACCGGCCAGGCCGTGAAGGTTTGCCGCGACATACATGAAAAAAAACTGCAGCGTGCGTTGCTGCAGTTTCGTAACCCGAAAAATCGGGCTTTGGTGCATGAAGCGCTGCTTAAAGCGCGCCGGCAGGATCTTATCGGTTATGAAAGCCGTTGCCTGCTGCGGCCGCTGCCGGGAGAAGCGCAAGCTTCGCCGGCAGGGCGCCAAGAGAAAGATTCTCGCGCCAAAGGCGGTCATCGCGGCGCAGGTGTGCGCCAAGGCGGCAGAACCGCCAAAGGTTCTGCACGAAATCAACGGGCAAAAAGCAGCCGACATTCCGCAGATAAGAGATAACGAAAGATCATGGCATTAAGCAGTAAAGTCAAGCCGGCATCCAGATAGGCGCCGAAGAAGAAAAGAATAGGTACGGCGAGAATAATGGCTAGGGCGGAGATAATCAAGGAAAGCTTGCGTCCCCAAGGAAACAGTTGAGCGATACCTACGCTAGCCGGCAGATAGAGCAGGGCAGAGCATAGAGACACCCAAAATGTCGCCAGTTCCTGCTGGTCGGCAACGGCTTCGTAGAGACTGAAAAGATTGCTGAGACCGTAAAGAAAGAAGTAGACGACAATCAGAACCAAACGCAAAGTTAGCTTGGGGTGGATCAGTCGAGAGAGAAGCGAAGTTCGTTCCGCCTGCTTTTTCTTATGAGGAGTGTTTTTTTGAGGCGGTAACGGAGAAGAACCTTTAGCCAAGTGAATCCCTCCTAGATGTGTAAGGAACTTTGACGGAAACGCCGGTTCCTATCAATAAGTTTCGCCTATTATTGTACCATATTTATTCTATTGCGACAGGGGTGCTTTGGAGGAATAAATCCATGAGACGATATGCTCCTATTTTTTTGTTGTCTCTTTGCCTGGTGATGGTTGCTTTTGTGGGCAGTCTTTTGCTATCAGGGCATGCGGACGAAAAAACAGAAGAGTTTTTACCGGAACTAATGATCTATACGACACTGCCTGCGGAGACGGTGCAGTCCCTTTTGACAGAGGAAGCGCAAAAACAAGGGTTAAAACTGCAGGTGCGCTCGTTTAGCACTTCCGCAGACTTGTTGAAGCAATTGCAGCAAGAACAGCAGACGCCGCAGGCCAGCTTTATTTTGACAGAGCGCATGGCGCTTTTACGAGCCAAAAAGGAAAAGCGGCTGCAGGAATTTTTGTCGGAAGAGGCGGACCTTGTTTCCGACTCCTTAAAAGATGAAGATGATTTTTGGGTCGGTCTGTGGTATGATCCCTATGTCTTTGTTGTTAACCGAGATGCGGCAAAACAGTGGAAAAGCGTGCCCAATGATTGGGAAGATATTGTGAAGCAAAGTGAGCTGCGTGTGGCGATGACCGACTTTTTGGCGGCAGAGGCGCCTGCGCAGTTAATGGAGCAACTGAGCGAAGTATACGGCAGCCGAGAGTGTCTTGCCTATTTGGCTAAGTTGCATCCCCAAGTAGTGAGGTATGCCAAATTTTTATCAACTCCGGTTCGAATGGCCGGTATGGGAGAAGCGGATTTGGCGATTACTCCTTACAGCGAGGCGGAAAAATACGTGCGAGACCAATTTCCGGTGCGACTCGTCTGGCCGGAACATGGGACAGCCTATATGTTGACAGGGGGCGCTTTAGTTAAAGGCGGGCCCATGCAGAGTGAAGCGAAAAAAATGTTGGACTGGCTGTTGTCTCCGGCGTGCGCTCAAAAAAGGGAAGCTATTTCGCTATTGGCATTGCCTGCCAATCCGGAAATACAAAAAACTCCGCGGCCGGTTCTTTGGGAACTGCGTGACGAAGCGCTGCCTGAAGGAATGAGGCAAAAACAATTGGAAGCCTGGTTGCAGAATATTCGCTTGGGCCTGAAAGCCCCGGAAGGGAACGGAATACGAATGGAGGAACAAAAGAAATGATCAAAGCCGGCTTTGTGAGCTTAGGCTGTGTAAAAAATCTGGTAGATACGGAAGTCATGCTCGGCTTGCTGCAGGATGGCGGCGTCGAGCTGATTGATGATCCGGCGGAAGCCGATATTCTAGTTGTCAATACCTGCGGCTTTATTGATGCCGCTAAAGAAGAATCGTTGCAGACAATTTTGCAGATGGCGGAATTTAAGAAAACAGGACGCTGCCGCGGTCTTATTGTGGCCGGTTGTTTGGGGCAGCGGTATCAGCAGGAACTTTTGGATGAAATGCCGGAAGTGGATGTTATTTTGGGAACCGCTGCGTGGGGGAGAATCCAGGAGGCAGTGGCTGCAGCTCTGGAGGGACGCCGGGCCTTGTTTATTGACAGCCTGACAACTCTTTATGACGAAAAAACACCCCGTATTTCTACGATGCCTTCTTATAGCGCTTATGTTAAAGTGGCCGAAGGCTGCAGCAACTGCTGCACCTACTGTGTGATTCCCAGTGTGCGCGGCGCCTTTCGCAGCCGACCGATTGAATCGGTAGTGGAAGAGGTAAGGCACTTGGCCCAAAAGGGAGTGCGGGAAATCAATCTGGTGGCGCAGGATACCACCAGCTATGGCAAGGATTTATACGGGCAGCCTAACTTGGTGGCGCTTTTAAAGGAACTGGCTGTTATTGACGGGGTGGAATGGATTCGTCTATTGTATTGCTATCCCCGCTATTTTACTGACGAACTTATTGCCTACATGGCCAGTGAACCTAAGATATGCCGTTATGTGGACCTGCCACTGCAGCATATTCATGATGGTGTTTTGCAGGCCATGAATCGCAGGGATCGTCAGGCGGATATTGACCTGTTGCTGCAAAAAATCAGACAGGCTATGCCGGACGTAGTGCTGCGCACTTCTTTTATCGTCGGTTTTCCCGGGGAAACAGAAGAGCAATTTGCTTTTTTGGAGCAGTGGCTGGAGACCGCACGCTTTGACCATGTAGGCGTATTTACGTATTCACAGGAAGAGGGTACTGCGGCTGGCGCCATGGCGGAACAAGTGCCGGACGAGGTGAAACAGGAACGTTATCATCGTTTAATGGCGCTGCAAAGCAAGATTTCAGAGGAAATAAACCGCTCGTTAGAGGGGCGGGAGCTGCAAGTTATTGTTACCGGACTGGATGAGACGCGTCCAGAGGTGATTCTAGCTCGTTCTTATCGAGAGGCGCCGGATGTGGATGGACAGATTTACGTAGAAACATCTGGACAAGACGGGCTGAAAGTGGGCGATTCCCTCAAAGTGCGCATTGCGCAGGGATTCAGTTATGATTTGGTAGCGGAAATTGTTGACTAAAAAACCTGGGACCATGCAAAGGGGAGATCACGGTGATTGCGGAAATTATCAGTACAGGTACGGAACTGCTTCTGGGCGAGATTGTAAATTCCAACGCAGCCTATATTGCCCAGCGGTTAAATGAAGCGGGCATTACCGTACATTATCAGAGTACGGTGGGAGATAATCCGCTGCGGATGGAGGAAGTGCTTAAGCAAGGAATGGCCCGTGCCGAGCTGGTGATTACCACAGGCGGTTTGGGACCAACTCAAGGGGACATTACCCGAGAGGTGTCCGCGGCCCTGTTGGGGTTGGAAATGGTTGAGGATGCGGCTACCGTGGCGCAGCTGCAGGAATTTTTTCGCCAGCGAAAGCTTCCTATGGCGGAAAGCAATCTGCGTCAAGCGCAACTGCCGGCGGGAGCAATTATCCTGCCTAATTGCTGCGGGACGGCGCCTGGAAGCATATTGGAGCACGCCAATGGCGTGTTGATCAATCTGCCTGGGCCGCCTGTGGAGATGCAGGCTATGTTGGAGCAGCAGGTGCTGCCGTGGTTGAAGAATTACCGCCCGGCCTTAGGGTGCATCCGCTCACGTATTTTCCGGTGCGTAGGCATTGGAGAGTCTTTGTTGGAAGAAAAGCTGATGGATTTAGTTTTGTCTCAGGGAAACCCAACAGTAGCCTTTCTGGCTCGCAGCGGTGAAATGTTCGTGCGCCTTACGGCGCAGGGTGAAACGGAAGAGGCGGCGTTGCAGCTTATGGAGCCTTGGAGTACGCAGATTCGCGAACGCCTGGGTGATGCTGTCATTAGCGACGACGACGCGACCTTGGAAGAAGTTGTTGGCCGAGAAATGTTGAAAAAAGGCTGGACGATGGCGACGGCGGAATCCTGCACAGCAGGCATGGTGGCGGCTAGGATAGCCAATGTGCCTGGCTCGTCCGCTTATCTGACAGGCGGCATTATCGCTTATGACAACCGGGTAAAGCAGGAACTGTTGGCAGTGCCGGAATCCTTGCTGCGGGATTTTGGCGCGGTGAGCGTGCAGACGGCGGAAGCTATGGCTATTGGCGCTCGCAAAGCCTGCGGCGTTGAAGTAGCTTTGGCCACAACGGGGATTGCCGGTCCTGACGGAGGTAGTGAGGCCAAGCCTGTTGGGCTGGTGCACATGGCGGTTGTGGGTCCATGGGGGATTTGGCAGGAAGAGGGACGGTTTTATGGAAGCCGTCAACAGATCCGCAGCCATGCGACGGCTCGGGCGCTGGCGCTGCTGGTACGATATTTACGCCAGTTTGAGGCGAAAAAAGACACTGATGAAAAAACGACTTGATTAGTTGTTTGTTTATAAAATAGGAGGAATTTATTTTGGAAGAAAAAAACGTAAACTTTGAAGAACTGGGAATTAGCAAGAAAGTATTGAGTGCGCTGAGCGCGATGGGTTTTGAAGCGCCTTCGCCGATTCAGAGCGAGACCATTCCTCATGTGCTGGGTGGCAAGGACATTATTGGTCAGGCCCAGACCGGCACAGGCAAGACCGCCGCTTTTGGCATTCCCCTTGTGGAAAAAGTTACGCCTGATAAGGTTGTACAGGCATTGGTGCTGACTCCTACACGGGAGCTGGCGATTCAGGTGGCCGAAGAAATTTCTAATATCGGCAAAGGCAAGCGTGTGCGCGTGCTGCCGGTATACGGCGGTCAGCCGATTGATCGGCAGATTCGCGCCATTCGCGCTGGCGCCCAAATTGTAATTGGTACGCCGGGACGTCTGCTGGATCATATTCGTCGCCAAACATTGCGCTTAGATAAAGTGCAGATGGTCGTAATGGATGAAGCGGACGAAATGCTGGACATGGGCTTTGTCGAGGATATTGAGTCAATTTTATCGCATACGCCGGAAGAATCGCGGCAAACTCTGCTTTTCTCGGCCACCATGCCTGCGGCTATCGCTTCGCTGGCCAAACGCTATATGAAAGATCCCTTTACCGTGACTATTAGCCGCGAGCAGCTTACCGTACCGGCTATCGAACAGTTCTATTATGAAACAAGAGACAAGCTGGAGGCGTTATGCCGGGTGCTTGATCTGGAGGAAACCGGTAAAAGCATTGTTTTCTGCCGTACCAAAAAAGGTGTGGATGACTTGGTGGCATCCTTGCAGACACGCGGCTATCTTGTGGACGGCCTGCATGGCGATCTTAGCCAGAATCAGCGTGACCGCGTTATGAAACAGGTCCGCATTGGTAAGCTTGATATTTTGGTGGCTACCGATGTGGCGGCACGCGGTATTGATATTGACGACATTACTCATGTTATTAATTACGATATCCCGCAGGATCACGAATCCTATGTGCATCGTATCGGACGTACGGGACGTGCCGGCCGGACCGGTGTGGCGCTGACCTTTATCAATCCTCGCGAGTTCCGCCAGTTAAAGAGCATTGAGCGGGCGACGCACAGCCGGTTGGTACGCCGGGCCGTGCCTAGTGCTTCCGACGTGTTGAAGCGTCATGAAGAAACGCTTAAGGAGCGGTTGGCCACCTTGATTTCGCGCGGTAATCTTGATGAGTATATTTCCATTGTTGAAGAAATGGCTGAAAGCCATGATGCGGTCGATGTCGCTGCAGCAGCCATGAAGCTGGCGCAAGAAGGCTTCAAGCTGGTGGAAGAGACACCGGTTATGATGGAAAATACAGAGGGCATGGTACGGCTCTTCCTGAATGTCGGCAGGGCGCAGAATATTCGCCCTGAGGACATTGTAAGGGCGATTGCTACGGAAGCCGATATTCCTGGTAAGGTCATTGGCATGATCAATATTTACGACCGTTTCACTTTTGTGGAAGTGCCCCAGAATATGGCGGAACGGGTAATGGCGGTCATGCATAAGGGCACCATTAAAGGCTACCAGGTTAATGTGGAGCCTGCCAAAGGAAAAAGATAAGCATTAGTTGTATAAAGGCTGCGGAAGACTTTCGAGTTTTCCGCAGCCTTTTTTTACGGCTGAAAAACCTAGGGTTATCAAGGCCTGGGAGCTTCTGTCTAAACGGTGGCATAACTGTATTTGAGACAAGATTTGCGTCCTGCGGACCGTCTTGCTCCAATAAAAGTCTCAAATACAATCACGGCCGCCGTAGCCTCAGTCGCACCCTCCCGTGACTCCGATTCTCTTGTTCAATCCTTTATCCCTTTCAAAAGATCACACAGCAGCTTTTTCTTGCAGCCTCTTC
>NZ_JAQUZF010000110.1:0-8126 GCF_028691475.1 Anaeromusa sp. | reverse complement strand
GCGCCCAAATCCACGATATTATAACGCGCCTTGCCTTGTCACATCCGGAAGTGGCCTTCCGTTTAATTAATAACCAGCGGTTGGTGCTTAGCACAAATGGCAGCGGGCGTTTGGAAGATGTGATTGCTTCTCTGTACGGCAAGGAGGCAGGCGCTGGCCTTTTGGAACTGTGCTACTCTCAAGAGGGGATCAGTTTGCAGGGCTTTTTGGGGCAGCCAACTCTTTTGCGCAGCAGCCGGCAATGGCAAACTTTCTTGGTTAACGGCAGGGTGGTGCAGAGCCGCGCCTTGAGTAAGGCGTTGGATAATGCCTATCATTCGGTGCTTCCGAAGACAGGGTTTCCTTTGGCGGTTATTCGCATTGACGTGCCGGCGGAAGATATTGACGTCAACGTGCATCCCCAAAAAAGCGAAGTGAAGTTCAAAAACGAGCAAGATATTTTTCGCGCCGTTTATAAGGCGGTTACGGTTTGCTTAACCAGGCCGGCGGCAGAGCAGCTGCGCCAGGCGGCGCCACTTGTTGCGCCTCGTCCTAAAGAAGAAACTCAATCTTTTGATTTTCAAAATATCCCAGTTGCGACGGCGGCGCAGCCTGAGAAAGAGAGATTCGTGCAGCCAACGCCCCTGCCGGAACCATACCGTCCTATTTTTAAGCCTCTTGCAGAACGGCAGCGTCCGGTCGCAGCGGCAGAAAGCATTCCGGTCTATGAGGCGCCGCCTCTTGAAGCGGCAGCAGTGGTGTCATCCTTTGAAAAAATGGAACCAGAAATGAAGCTTGAACCGGTAAGGACAGAGACTTTCCAACAGGCTGAGGACGCGATGACGGACGAAGACAGCCAGGCGGAAAGCGGGGCTTCTTTGGCTCAGGCAACAACTTCGACCGAAACAGAGGCGGCAGAGCCTTTGCAGGTTTTGGGGCAGGTCTTGTCGTGTTACATTGTCGCCAAAGACAAAGAGCAAATGTATCTGGTGGATCAGCATGCGGCGCATGAACGCATTCTCTATGATAAATTTGTGCGAGAAGCGGCGGAGATGCCTGGACAGACTTTGTTGGTGCCTGTTTATCTTGAGGTGGATGCAAAAGAAGAGCTTCTGTTGGAACAGCATGGGGAGGCTTTGGCGCCGCTGGGCTTTCGTTTAGAGATGGCCGGCCCTGGAACGGCAAGGCTGCTGGAAATTCCGGCCGATTTGACAGGGACTTCTCCGGAGACAATGCTGCGCGAGCTATTGGTGCGCTTAGATGAAATGCAGCAGCCCACAGCGGCGCAGCTGCGGCACATGGTGTTTGAGACGGCGGCCTGCCATGCGGCCATCCGCGCCGGCGAAGAACTGAATCAACGGCAGATGGAGCGCCTTTTAGAGCAGTTGGCGCAGACGACATTGCCCTATAGCTGCCCGCACGGACGCCCTGTGATGGTGCGTTTTGGCGAGGCAGAGCTGATGCGATGGTTTAAAAGAACTTAAAGAGGGCTGTTAACGAAGCATGATGGATGAATTGCGAGTGACTACGGCGCGGAATGCGGGGACATTTTTAGTAGGGGAAGCCAAGAAGTTTGCCGAATGTTGGGGAGGCCAGTACGTAGTCCGGGGAGAATTATCGCTGGAAAAACTGCGACAACAAGAAGGCGTAGAAAAATTGGTGGTTTTTTCTGTTGACGGACCTGTTATTGAGGGGATTGGCTGGCGCTATTTTTACCATCCCAGTATGGCGGCCCTGCGTGCTTTGCAATGGGAAAGAAACGGCCAGGACGCGCTGGTGCAGGCGTTAGCGCTGCAACCGGGGGAAACCGTGCTGGATGGAACGCTTGGCTTGGGGGCGGATGCCGTTTTGATGAGCCTTGCCGTAGGTGAAACAGGCAAAATTTTAGGAGTGGAAAAATCTCCTTGGGTGGCCATGATTACCTCACATGGTTTGGCGCATGCCGTTGGGTTGAATCCGGTTCTTGAAGCTGCTATGCGAAGGATTGAAACCCGCTGCGGTGATGCGTTGGATGTCTTAAAAGACATGTCTGCCGGAGCGGTAGATGCAGTGTATCTGGATCCGATGTTTCGCTACTCTGTGCAAGGAAGCTCGAATATGCAGCCCTTGCACCAGATCGCCGATCGGCGGCCTTTAAGGCGGGAACTCTTGCAAGAAGCTTGCCGAGTAGCGCGACGCCGAGTGGTAGTTAAGGAAGCAGTGCATAGTCCGGAATGGGAACGTCTGGGTATTCAGGACTTTTCCGGCGGTCGTTACAGTCGTGTGCGTTATGGGATTTTGAAGGGGGCCGGTATATGAAAGAACGCTTGCTGGTGGTACTGGGGCCAACAGCTGTAGGCAAAACCGACCTGGCGGTAGAACTGGCCTTGCGCCATGACGGCGAAGTGGTTTCCGGCGACTCTATGCTGGTATATCGGGGCCTGGATATTGGTACAGCCAAGCCTTCGCTGGAAGAGCGCCGGGGAGTTCCGCACCATTTAATCGATATTTTAGACCCAAACGAGCCTTATGATGCCGTACGCTTTGGCGAACAGGCCGAAGCTGCAGTCAAGGAGATTCAAGGTCGAGGACGGCTGCCGGTATTAGCTGGCGGCACTGGGCTTTATGTGCAGGCTTTTTTGGAAGGCTATGTGTTTAGCGAAGTGGCTGAAGACGCTCCTTTTCGTGAGGAGATGGAAGCGTTGGCGCAAAAAGAAGGAAATGAGGCTGTGCACAGACTGCTGCAAAAGGCGGATCCGCTCAGTGCGGCAAAGCTGCATCCCAATAATTTGCGTCGTGTCATTCGGGCGCTGGAGGTAGCTCGCCAAGGGGGAGAAACACTGAGCCTGGAAAAAAAAGCGGGACCTGCCAGTCATTGGCTGGAGCAGTCTTTGGTTGTGGGGCTGACTATGGAGCGAAGTGCATTATATCGGCGCATTGAGCAACGAGTGGAGCGCATGGCGGCTGCAGGGCTGGAAGCGGAAGTAAAGCGTTTACTGGCAGCTCAGGTAGAACCAACCTGCCAGTCAATGCAAGGGATTGGCTATAAGGAAATGGTTGCGCACTTGCAAGGACAGTACTCTGTTGAGGAAACTGTGGCAACCATACAAAAAAATACCCGTCATTTTGCTAAAAGGCAGTTTACTTGGTTTAAGCGCATGCCCTATGTGCAATGGTTTGATGTTGGCCAAGCCGGCTGGAGAGAAGAAGTATTTTCTCTGGTCCGACATTGGGAGCAAACAGGAAGTCGTTGCACTTAGAGCGAATAAATATAAGTTATGGAACCATTGTTGCGCCGGAAGGATAGCTGCAGCAACGGTCCTGTAGAGAGAAAAGGGGGAGTTGCAATGCTTGCAAAGCCGATGAACCTGCAAGACAGTTTTTTAAATCAGGTGCGGAAAGAAAATAATCCTGTGACCATTTATTTGGTTAATGGTTTTCAATTAAGAGGCCTTGTTAAAGGATTTGACAATTTTACCGTTATTTTAGACAGCGATGGAAAGCAGCAACTGGTTTATAAACATGCTATTTCCACGATTACGCCATTCCGAGCTTTTCAGCATGGTTTTGTGGAAAAACAAAGGGAGACGACAGGAAACGCGAATGCTATAGAATAGCTGTGTTTTCATAAGCGTCTTTTAACCGGAAAGGATGGTGGGAAGACGTGGCCAAGGTATTAGGGGATATCCAAGGAGTCCGTAAATCGCTGCTGGCGCAGCTCGAAGAATTATATGAGCTGACAGTGCCGTCCGACCAGATAATCAGCAGTGAAATGGCGGAACAGATGCTGCAGCTTAGTCAATTGCTGAACCGAGAGGTTGCCGTTTATTGCAATCGCCGCGGCCGGGTTATGGCGGTATCGTTGGGGGATTCCTATACGGTAGACTTGCCGGAGGTGCGCGGCCGACGCGGCCAGCAACGGCTTTCCGGCATTCGGTGCATCCATACGCATCCTAGCGGCGATTGCCGCCTTAGCGCGGCAGATGTCAGTTCGCTGCGGGACTTGCGTTTTGATGTGATGGTTTCTTTAGCTGCGCCGCAACCGGAAACAGCGCTTTGTATGCTCGCTTTTTTAACGGGTGAGGACGAATGGCAGGAAGAAGGCCCGTTCTCCGTAACGCAATTAACGGCCTTGCCTTTTTCTCGCTGGATTTTGCAGCTAGAACGTCTTTTAGCCCAGCAGATGGCTTCTGGGCATGTCATGGAGGAAATCGAGACGGCCTTGCTGGTCGGCTTGGAAACCGGGAATAGCAGTTGGGATCTGGACGCTTCCTTGCAAGAATTGGCGCAGTTGGCGGAGACAGCCGGCGTGGAAGTAAAGGGCGTTGTCCGTCAAAAAAGAGACCGTCCGGATGCGGCCTTGTTCATCGGCCAGGGAAAGGTCAAAGAATTAGCGTTGCTGCGACAGCAGATGGATGCAAATGTCATCATTTTTGATGATGAACTGACGCCTGTGCAACAGCGTAATTTGGAACTGTCTCTGGGCGTAAAAATCATTGACCGTACAGCGCTCATTTTGGATATTTTCGCCCAACGGGCGCATTCTAGAGAAGGCAAGCTGCAAGTGGAGCTGGCGCAGATGCGTTACCGCCTGCCTAGACTTAGCGGCAAGGGTACGGAACTGTCGCGCTTGGGAGGCGGCATCGGAACGCGCGGACCTGGTGAGACTAAGCTGGAAGTGGACCGGCGGCGGGTGAGGACGCGTATCAACGATATCGAAAAAGAATTGGCGTTGGTATTGCAGCAACGCCAGCAGCAGCGTCAGCGTCGCAAGGATAACGAAGTGCCGCTGATTGCTTTAGTCGGCTACACCAATGCAGGAAAATCAACGTTGCTGAACGCCCTAACTGACGCAGGGGTATTGGCGGAAAATAAGTTATTTGCTACGTTGGATCCGACAACGCGCAGCGTGACGCTGCCTGATGGTGAAACGATCCTTTTTTCCGATACAGTCGGCTTCATTCAAAAACTGCCGCATCAGCTGGTAGCGGCTTTTCGCGCCACCTTAGAGGAAGTGGTAGAAGCCGATTTATTGCTTCATGTGGTGGATGCCAGCCATTCGCAGCGAGAAGCGCAGGAGCAGGCTGTTTACGAGGTGCTCAAGGAATTAAAAGTTGCAGAAAAGCCTATGCTGCTTGTTTTCAACAAAGCAGATCGTATGGAAGCGGGAGAGCCTGCGGTAGTCGAGCGCCTTTTGCGCCGCGGCGACGCGTTCTTGGTTTCGGCGCTGCAAAAAACAGGCTTAGAGGAGCTGCTCTTGGCCGTGGCCGCTAAGGTGAAACGGCGCAGCGTGCGGCGCGAGCTGTGTTTGCCGTATGAGCAAAGCGGCATGCTGCACAAGCTGCATGAGGATGGCAAGGTTACTGCCTGCGAATATGCGCCGGAAGGCATTCGGGTTTTGGCGGAGATTCCCTTATGGGCGGAGCCGTTTTGGAGTCAATATTGCATGGCTCAAGGAACAGTGAATGAGAGTGAGGAACAGGTAGATTGAATCGATTTAGTGCTAAAATTCAAGCGGCGCGGGAAAAGGCGCTGCAGCAGATGACGGCTATGGCCAAAGACGTGGATCAGGTCGCTGAAACCAATACGTTGAGGGTATTGGACGCTTTTCGCCGTCATCGAGTTTCGGATTATCATTTTCGGGCGACAAGCGGCTATGCCTATAACGATGCAGGGCGGGAAACCTTGGAAGAGACATGGGCAACACTGTGCGGCGCCGAAGCGGCGCTGGTGCGGACGCAGTTTGTTTCCGGTACGCATGCCTTGGCTACCGCTCTGTTCGGCGTTTTGCGTCCCGGAGACGAGTTGGTTTCTTTAACCGGGGCGCCGTACGATACGATGCAAAGCGTTATCGGCCATGTACGGGACGTTCCGGGTTCTTTGAAGGAATTTGGCGTTTCCTATCGGGAAATGCCCATGCCCACTGGCGGCATTGACTTGGAGCATCTGTCTGACTATGTGGATGCTAAAACGAAAATGGTGCTGATTCAGCGTTCGCGCGGTTATAGCCTTCGGGCGACATTGACGGTGGCTGAAATTGCCGCTGCTTGCGCGGCGGTCAAGGCCATTGCTCCGGAATGCATCTGTTTTGTTGACAATTGCTACGGTGAGTTTGTGGAAGTGCAGGAGCCAACAGCGGTTGGCGCGGATATCATGGCTGGCTCGTTGATTAAAAACCCTGGCGGCGGGTTGGCGCCGACAGGCGGCTACATTGCAGGCCGACGGGATTTAGTGGAGCTGGCTGCTTTTCGCTTGACTGCGCCGGGGATCGGGGCGGAGTTGGGAGCTTCTTTGGGAGGAAACCGCTTATTGTACCAGGGCTTGTTTGTAGCGCCTCATACAACGGCTCAAGCGGTAAAAGGAGCTATTTTTGCTGCGGCCTTGTTTGAGAATTTAGGTTATAAGACCTTGCCGCACTGGTCGGTGCAGCGAGGCGATATTATTCAGGCGATTACTTTGGGAACGCCGGAGCGGGTGGTTGCCTTCTGTCAGGGAATTCAAAAATATTCACCGGTTGACGCGCATGTACGGCCGGAGCCAAGCGGTATGCCTGGCTATGAAGACGCGGTGATTATGGCGGCGGGAACCTTTGTACAAGGGGCTTCCATCGAATTGAGCGCCGATGCGCCGATGCGCGAACCTTATGCGGTATATCTTCAGGGCGGTCTTACTTTTGAGCATGCAGTTTTAGCTTGTATGGGTGCTGCACAAGAATTGGAAGATAAAGGTCTTTCTTTTTCTTAAAAAAAGAAAGGAAATTTACTGATTGTGTAGAATAGGCAAATAGAAAGATCCATTTTATGATAGCGGTGGTTGACGTGGCTTTTTTTCTAATTATTTCATTTATTGTGCTGCTCATGGCTTTCTTGGTAGCTTTGCTAAGCAAAAGATTTCCTCAATGGCAGCTTTCTTGGAAAATTGTATTGTTTTGTGCCGGCTGTGCAATTTTATTGGCTGCGGTCTTGCCGCGGCTTTTATTGAGTTGGGCTAACTTGGAAATGACAGTTGCCATTTTGTTTGTCTGTGCTGTTGGCGGCGCTTGGGCGGCTGCTAAGCTGCCTGATTGTATGCCTGTTATGTCGGCAGCTGCTGTTTCACCGGTTGCCGCTGAAGCATCGGCTTTTTCTTTGACGGTTAGCGAGAAGCAGCAGGAAGAAGCGAATACAGGGGAGTTCTGGATGGACAGGCAAAAAGAACCTTTGCCCAAGAAAGAAGAAACGCAAGAGCAGTCTCTTGCAATAAGAAAAAAGAAGGCGCTCAAGGCGCCCAAAAAAGAACCTGCTGTTGCTGGAGCTTTGGCAGCGGATCCTGCTGGCGAGGAGCGCTTGCCGATTAGACGTAAGAAAAAAGCCCCGGTCAGGGCAAAGAACATGGATAATGCAGCACCTCAGACAGCAATTGAGCCTGTAACGATCAAGATGCCTGAGGCGGAACATGAGACATCTCCAATAACAGAGACAACGATTGAGCCTGCAACGGCTAAGATGCCTGAGACATCTCCAATAACAGAGACAACGATTGAGCTTGCAACGGCTAAGATGCCTGAGGCGGAACCTGAGAAAACGGCAACAATAGCCGCTGCTGAAGACCTGCCAGCTGCTTCGGCGCTTGCTTCGTCCATGACAGAAGAACCTAAAGAAATTTCTGCGCCGGAAAAACCGGATTTTGTTGAGAAAACAGAAGAGATCCCGGCTGCGTTTGTTAATGTTGACGCTTGCTTGGAGGAAGCTTGGCGTTTTCGCGAAGCCGGTTCCTGGCAAACTGCGCAGCAAGTGCTGCAAGCAGGGATTACGCAGTTTGCTGACGATGAAGAATTGCCTTTTTTACTCATAGAAGAAGGTGCATTACTAAAGCGTTATGGACGTTGGGAGGAAGCCATTGCGGCTTTAGAAGCAGCGCTTGCCTTGCCGCAAGTAAGGTGCCAGCCTGTTTGGCAAAAAGATATTCAACAAACTTTAGGATATTTACAGATTTTTCTTGGCGTGTTGCGCCAGCTTAAATTGGAGGCGGTTGCGCCGGAAGCCATACCGGCTTCCGTGCTGGATAAGGTTGAAGCCATCTATCAACAATGGCGCAGCCGGCAATAAACTACAAGGGGATTCCATTTTTATGTTTATACATATGCGGGAGGGGTTTCATTTATGAAAAAAAGCACAGAAATTTTAAGC
>NZ_JAQUZF010000012.1:33001-39608 GCF_028691475.1 Anaeromusa sp. | reverse complement strand
AAAAAAGTGACTATCATCTAGATAGTCACTTCTCTTTTTCACTTTAAGAATCCTGCCGTTTCGCCAAAGCCAGCGCCGCCTGCACCATCAAAGCGCACTCCAGGCGCTTTTTCTGAAGCTTGCAGCCAAGCTCATAGGGCTGCTCCAAACAGCCATGGAACGCGTCCGCATTAGCGTGACAGCCGCCGCTGCAATAAAACCGTGCCCAGCACTGACTGCATTCTTCCTTGGCCAGCACATGCGCCCGACGGAACTTCCAAGGCAGTTCTTCGTTAACAATGCCTTGTTCCACCGAGCCCAGTCGATACGCTTCGCGTCCGACAAACTGATGGCAAGGATAGAATTCTCCTTGCGGCGTGACCGCCAGATACTCGTGACCAGCGCCACAGCCGCTGAGACGCTTAGCCACACAAGGGCCGTTCTCAATATCCACATTGAAATGGAAAAAGTCAAACCCTTCGCCTCGCATCTTGCGTTCCAAGTATTCCTTAGCCAATAATTCATACTGGCGGAACAACTCCGGCAAGTGCTCTTCCTTCAATGCATACTCTGCCTCATCTTCGGCGACCACTGGTTCTACGGATAACTGCGTATAGCCTCGATCGGCCATATCCAGCACATCGGCCGCAAAATCAAGGTTATGCGCGGTAAAGGTGCCGCGCAAATAGTAATTTTGATCGTTCCGCGAACGAATGGCTTTGTCAATGTTAGACATTACCGTTTCGTAGCTGCCGTTGCCGCCGGCATTAGGACGCATATAGTCATGAACTTCCTTGCGTCCGTCCAGGCTGAGCACCAAGGAAATCCCCTCTTCATTCAAGAAGCGAAGCTCCTCGTCTCTCAGCAGCACCGCATTGGTAGTCAACGTCAGTTTGACTTCCTTGCCGGCTTCCTGCTCTCTGCGTCGCACGTAGGCAGTCAGCTCTTTTACCACTTCAAAATTCATCAAAGGCTCGCCGCCAAAAAAGTCGATTTCCAAATGACGGCGACTGCCGCTTTTTTCCAAGAGAAAATCAATAGCTTTTTTGCCTACTTCCGCAGACATCAAGCCTCGGCTATGTCCGAAGTCGCCAGTACCGGCAAAGCAGTAGCGGCAGCGCAGATTGCAGTCATGGGCCACATGCAGGCACAAAGACTTAAGGATAGGCTCCGCCTTAAAGGTAGGCGGCACCTCCAACGCCGGTGTAAACAGCTTTTCCGCGGCAATCAGTTCATGCAGTTCGGCAAGCGCTTCGCGCAGTTCGTCTTCGCTGTATTGCTCCGCTAAGGACGCCAGCACTTCTTCGTCATTGCCGCCGTCAAATACGTTCATGATGTCGCTAATCATCTCATCCACCACATGGACAGCGCCGCTATTGACATCCAACAGGATATGCATCCCGTTTAAGCTAAAAGAATGTATATTCATGGTCTTTCCTTTCAAAATAAAGTGGGGAACGAAAGGAACGATACACAGAGTAACTGAGTAACAGAGGGGAACAGAGAGAATTCAAAATCCCTCCTCCGCTGTGGCGGCACCTCCCTTTGGCAAGGGAGGCAAGGCTTAAAGTCCCCCTTGCCAAAGGGGGATGGACCACAGGGCCAGGGGGATTCGCGTCAAGAGAAAAAATAAAATAAATTTCCTCTGGCCTTTCCTCTGCTCCCTCTGTTACTCTGTGTAAAACGTATCTTCTTGTACTCTTTTTATAATTATATCTCTGTGTGAAACGTATCTCTCGTATTTTTACAGTCATAGGGCCTCTTGCCGCCAGCGGCAAGAGGCCCGACATTTGCTAGTGAATTAGTTCTGCTTTTGGCACACCTGATTGCCGACGGTGCAAGAGGTCTTGCAGGCCGACTGGCAGGATGTCTGGCATTCGCCGCAACCGCCGGTGTATGCCGTCTTCTTGAGGGCTGCACTATTTACAGTCACAATATGTTTCGCCATGGATTCTTCCCTCCTTGTCTTTTCAGGAAATGATCGCTTTATCTATTCTACCGTCTTTGCCTTCCAGATGCAAGAGGCCAATCTCAAGCGCCGCCGGAACGCCAATACGGCGACAAAACAAGGCGCACCGGCAAGTTGGAGCCACCTGGAGGACTAAAGCGCACAAACAAGTCTTGCCCGCTGGCATAGCGTCCTACCAGAGAAATTTGCCTGAAATCACCTACTGAACCGAAGGCGGTTTGTCCCATGGGAGTCGGCAAACCCAATTCCGCAGGTTTTTGATACCTCACACCTAAAAACCCTGCATATTCACCGCCTTGAGGACTCAAATACAGGGCTACGCCGCCGGAATTAGCCGTAGGTAAACGCAACTGATATATAACGCCGTAGTTGCCGTAATTAACCGTTTCCGTTCCGTCGGTAGCATCGATTCCCTTAACAAAAGTGTCCTGGGCATTGTCGGCCAGGGTTACGGCTACGGTATTGTCATCTAGAGGGTTATAGGTATTCTTCGCTGTAAGCAAACGATCCGCCTGTAAAAAAGTTCCCCGCATTCGATATTGATCCGCCGGCAAAATGGGAGCCCAAGCGGCAAATTCAGTGGCTTGCGCGCCAGCCGGACAAAAGACAATTTTAATGCGCACCGGACGATCCGCTTTTAAATCCATCATACCTGTAAGCAATTCATTATAACGAAAGGAAACACCGTTCTCTCCCGAAAGAATTTCTGCCGCACCGCCAGCAGGTATGCTTACTTTGCGCGCCCCTGTTCCTTGAAAATAACGGGCTTGCACTTCCTTGCCCACCGCCAGATAATCCTGGCTTGGCCCTGCTTGACCCGTCCGCTGAATCTGTAGTTGCGCCACGCCAGGCCCTGGATTTTCTACGACAATGGCTAAACGTTTCCAATTTTTAGTATCATTCACATGATGATAAAACAGGCGCACATCCCCTTGCACCGTATCTTGGTATAAAATACCGTCGTTTGCTGCCATCTCCGGGCTATCCGAAAATAGAAGGGTCGGGCCGCTTCTTTCCACTGTCATCGGCCATTCCGGCAACGCAGATACCTCCATATTTCCTACGGAAGTACGATCATCCGCGGCAGTGCCGGCGCTGACGCCCCCCGTCTGCAGTAAAACAAAAAGAAACAGCAGCAGTGCCGCCTTCCAGGCTTGGTTATTCACTATAGTATATCTCCCTTCCCTTGAGTTGATGATGGAGCCATCGGCAGCCCATACTTTTCCGCCAGCATTTCCAAGCGACGTAAGCGATGGTTTAGACCGGAACGGGACAGTTGCCCTCCAGACAGTTCCACCAGCTCTGATAACGGCGCCTCCTGATGTTCCAGACGCAAGCGGGCTGCTTCTTTCAAATGAGCCGGAAGCTTTTCCAGCCCTACAGCCTCATCCAAATACCGAATACTGGCCACTTGACGCACCGCCGCTTCCACCGTCTTTTGCAAATTAGCGGTTTCACAGTTAACCAAACGATTGACCTGATTGCGCACATCTTTGACTACACGCACGTTTTCAAACGAAAGCAATGCATTGTGCGCGCCAATAAGGCGCAAAAAAGAAATGATCGCATCTCCGTCCTTGAGATAGGCCAAATACGACTGCTTGCGCTCTGTCAAACGCACAGGCAGCTCAAAATATTTCATGATTTTCGTCAGCGATTGAGCAAATTGGTAATTGTCCGTTACCAGCTCCATATGGTAGTCCCCCTCTGGCCGGTTCACCGAACCGCCGCCCAAAAAGGCCCCCCTCAGATAGGCGCGGCGACAACAAGACCGCCTAAAGCTGCTGCTGTCGCGCACCATATGAATGCCGTCTTCTTTCCAAAAGCCCACAGCGGTCAGCAATTCCCGCACGCCCGGCGCAGGGGCCACCTTGATCTGATAGGTATTCATTTTTTTCAAGCGACGGCCACGTTTGACCACCACTTCCACCGTCAGAGAAAATCCTGTTTTTATCAATGAAAACGCTTTGCGGGCTACTGCCGCATTTTCCGTGGTAAAAGTAAGGCCCAGGTTCTTATTGCCGCCGATAAGCAACGTTCCGCCCATACGCAGAAGCGCGGCCAGTTCGGCAATCCGGCAACAGTCATTATCTCCCTGGACACGGGCCAATTCGTTTTTGACCTCGGTCGCATAAGACGCCATTGCCGTGCCTCCTTTTCGTCAGCAGCCACCCTTGCGTTCCCGCAAGGTGTCTGCGATAAGATAATGATCCAACAGCGCCATATGCTCCGCATGCGGCCGCAGCCGATAGATCATCGAAACAAGGGTGCGGCACAGTTTCAGCGGATCATGACGGACCACGTCACTTTCCGAAATGACATCCGCCCGAAAGGCTTTAACACCCAGTTTTTCAATCCGCTCCACGTCGGCCTCAACCGGAGCCGCCCCCTGGTTAGCATAAATACTTTGCAGCGATTTCGCCACTGGCTGACCATTGACCAAAACATAATCCACGATTCCCGCGCCTGCATGCTGCAGCAACGCTTCCACATGATCGGATGCGGTATAACCGTCGGTTTCTCCCGGCTGTGTCATTACGTTGCAGATATAAATTTTAGCCGCTTTGCTGGCCTTGAGTTCCGCCGCCACTTCTTGTATTAACAAATTCGGCAGCACACTGGTATACAGGCTGCCCGGTCCAATCAAAATCGCGTCCGCCTCACGAATCGCTTGCAACGAGCTAGCCACAGGCGCCGCGTCTGCCGGCACCAAGCGCACGCTGCGAATCGCCTGCCCAGCCAAGGGAATATTGGATTCGCCCTCCACAATTGTGCCATCAGCCAATTCGGCTTGCAAACGCACCGGCGCTTCCGTAGAAGGAAGCACACGCCCCCGCACGGCCAAAACCTTGCTGGACGCCGCCAAGGCGCCTTCCACGCTGCCAACGACTTGATTCATGGCGGCAATAAAAAGATTGCCGAAACTGTGCCCGGCTAAACTGCCCTGTCCCCCGAAGCGGTGTTGAAACAATTTTTCCATCAGAGGTTCCGTATCCGCCAAAGCAACCAAACAGTTGCGCAAATCCCCAGGCGCTACTACGCCCAAATCTTCCCGAATGCGCCCAGAAGACCCTCCGTCATCCGCCACCGTCACAATCGCTGTAACATTGCTTGTTACGCTTTTAATGCCTCGCAGCAATACCGACAGGCCAGTGCCGCCGCCGATGACCACAATATTAGGGCCGCGCTTCAGACGGCGCTGCGCAAAAACCCGGTCAATAAACTTTTCCGATCCGTCGGGAATCAAGGCGCCAATAACGGAACGAATAATCTGCCTTGTGGCAAACAGCATAGAACCAAGGCCCAGCGACAATACAGATAAGCCAGCCAAAAAAGTAATTGTGTAGTAGTAGCTGCCAGTGGCCAAATAGACGGTTTTAAACAGCCATTCTTCCAAATACCCCACATATTGGTAATTCAGAAGCAGAGACATCCCTACGCTCACTAAAATCGTGCCCAAAGAAAACAAGAAAAACCAACGTTTCAGGCGAATGCCGGGGTAGAGCCACTTTAAGAAATCCATCGTGTCACCTCAGCATTTCATTTCCGGTTCCGGCAGGTTATGCCGGATATCGCGATGTTCAATCGTAATCTTATAGCCGTGATTGCGCAACCGTTCATATAATTTCTGCGCAATATACACAGAGCGGTGCATCCCGCCTGTGCAGCCAATGGCAATAATCAGATGGCTTTTCCCCTCGTCGACGTAATGAGGAATTAAATAATCTACAAAGGACCATAAGCGCTCCTGAAACTGCTGTGATACCGGCCATTTGGCAATATACTCTCCCACTTCGGGAGTCACGCCGCTTTTACGGCGCAAAGTCTCCACATAAAAAGGATTCGGTAAAAACCGCACGTCAAATACCATATCCGCATCCAATGGCAGCCCATGCTTAAAGCCGAAAGAAACCACGGTAATGGACATTCTCTGCATCTGCGCCCCTGTAGCGAACAAGCCTGTCAATTTTTCCCGCAGTTTTGCCGTCGCCATACCGGTAGTATCAATCACATGGGTCGCCCTGCCGCGAATGGGCTCTAACCGCGCCCGTTCACGCACAATGCCATCGCTGACCCGCCCTTGCGCCGCCAATGGATGACGCCGACGCGATTCCTTGTAGCGTCGGATTAAAACCTCATCCGAAGCCTCCAGAAATAGCACCTCGTAAACCTGGCCCTGTTTTTCCATTTCTTCCAAAACCTGCGCCAAGGTATCGAAAAACTCCCGGCCGCGAATGTCCACCACCAAGGCAATGCGGCTGACCTTCCCTGCCGACTGCGAACACAGCTCAGCAAACTTGGGAATCAGCGCCGGCGGCAGGTTATCGACACAAAAATAGCCCAAATCTTCCAGGGCGCGCACAGCCTGCGTCTTACCAGCGCCAGACATACCTGTAATGATTACCAGGCGAAATTCTTCCATTGCCATGCTGCCTACGCCCCCTCATCCTACTAATTATCTCAACTAGTATTATAGAATATCAGTTAAAAAAAGGCAAAGCGCTTGAAAAACTAGCAGGTTCCAGGCACTCCTTAAGCGAATTAACAAATTACAAAGAACGAAAGAGTGCGAAGTTGCAAGATTTACACAGAGAATCAGAGAAAAAGCCAGAGGTAACAGAGAGAAAAGCAGGATTAAACAAGAGAACCAGAGTCACG
>NZ_JAQUZF010000012.1:12122-32901 GCF_028691475.1 Anaeromusa sp. | reverse complement strand
CTTAAGCGAATTAACAAATTACAAAGAACGAAAGAGTGCGAAGTTGCAAGATTTACACAGAGAATCAGAGAAAAAGCCAGAGGTAACAGAGAGAAAAGCAGGATTAAACAAGAGAACCAGAGTCACGAGAGGGTACGAATGAGGGTTACGGGGAACGGTTATTCTAAAATGCTCGAGGAGATTGCTTCACTACGTTCGCAATGACAAAAGTTGGCTAGAGAGGCAATGCGTTTGCCAAACTTAAGCTTTTTGAATCCCACCGCCGCTGTGGCGGCACCTCCCTTTAACAAGGGAGGCAGGGTTTGAAGTCCCCCTTGCTAAAGGGGGAAGGCCGCAGGCCAGGGGGATTCGCGTCATTATGAGGAGCGCAGCGACGCGGCAATCTCTTGAAAATCCCTCTGGCTTTTCTCTGTTACTCTGTGTGAAACGTTCTCAGAATAGCTGGCGTGCTGTGAGATGCGAATAAAACAGCGGCCGACTATAAAAAAGGAGGCGTCGCTATGGGCTTGGGTATCCGCTTGCTGCTGTTTTTACTGGTAGCGTTTCTTCCCGTCTCCCCTTGTTGGGCCCAACAAGCCGATACGGCTTCGCCCCAGCACCGGGTTCTTTTTCTCCATTCATACAGCCCTGAATTCTCCTGGGTTCGAGATATTGAACGCGGCGTACTCGAGGAGTTAGAACCACATCCAGAGGTTGCCTACTATTTCGAGTATCTGGATACAAAACATTTTTGGGGTAAAGACTATTTGAGCGCCTTGGTCCCTTCCTTGCGTTATAAATATGCAACCCTGCCGCTAAGCGCAGTCGTGGTTTCTGACGACAACGCGTTTTTATTTGCCTTAGAGCATCAACAAGACCTTTTTCCCCATACGCCGATCGTTTTTTGCGGCGTCAACGATTTTAATCCGTCTCTGCGGCAAGCCAACCCCTGGCTGACTGGCGTAGAAGAAGAAGTCGACGTAGCCGGCACCCTGCAAGCGGCCTTGCGTTTGCGCCCGCAGGCGAAAAAGCTGCTCATCATTACGGATCGAACCATCGTAGGCCACTCAACCCGCCGTCTGGCCTTAGAGGCGTTGACATCCCTGCCGCCCACTCTTCAGTATCAGCTTCTTGACGACGCCACAATGGAAGAAGTACAGCAAGCAGCGCGCTCCCTTTCCGCCGACGACATCATCTTGCATCTTATTTTCAACATAGACCGCAACGGCCGCATGTTCACCAATGACGAAAGTCTGCAACTGGTCGCGCAGGAAAGCGCCGCTCCTGTTTTTGGTCTCTGGGATACCGCTATCGGTCATGGCCTTGTAGGCGGCCTGCTCACAAGCGGCTACACCCAAGGAAAAGAGGCTGGCTCTCTGGTACGGCAAATTCTTTTTGAAAACAAAGTGCCTAGCACTTTGCCTGTTATCAGTCAATCTGTGAATCGTTACGCCTTTGACTACCGTCAACTAACCGCGCACGGCCTGGATGTAGAGGCACTTCCGCCTGGCAGCACGGTTCTCTTTCGAGATCCTTCTTTCTACGAAGCGCATCAAACCCTAGTCTGGACTGTCAGCGCCGTTATTGTACTGCTAACCGTTTTGGTCATTTCTTTACTGTTCAACATTCGTCATCGCCGGCGCGTAGAAAATGAAATACGCCTGCTGAATCTGCACCTGGAAGAGCGCGTAGAAGAACGCACCCAGTCCCTGCAGCAGGCCAACAACAACTTGAACCGCGCCATGGATGACTTGCAAAAAGCCAGAGGGCATTTGGTAGAAGCCGAAAAGATGGCTGCTCTGGGCGGGCTGGTTTCCGGCGTAGCTCATGAAATCAACACGCCTGTTGGCAACAGCATTACGGCAGCCTCCTTCTTGGCCGGACGTACTCAAGAATTGCTGCACAAGCTCAAAGAAAATCAGATGAAGCGTTCTGAACTGGAAGATTTTCTTGACACTAGCGCCAAAAGCGGCGAAATCATTGTCGGCAACTTAAACCGGGCATCGGAACTTATCCGCACGTTCAAGCAAACCGCCGTCGACCAGCAAGTAGAGGAAAAACGCCTGGTCAATATGCTTACGTATTTGCATGAGGTGCTGTTAAGCTTACGGCCTCGTCTGAAAAAAACAAAACACACCATTGAAATTGATTGCCCTGACGATCTTAACGCCACAATCTACCCCGGCGCGTTATGGCAAATTCTTACCAATTTCATCATGAACACCCTGGTCCACGCCTACGAGCCGGACGAAGTCGGTCTAATTCAGATCGCCGTTTCTTTACAAGACCAACAACTAACCCTGCGCTATCGGGACAACGGTAGAGGAATGCCGGAAGAAGTGCAGAAGAAAGTATTCGAACCGTTTTTTACAACGAAACGCGGCAGCGGCGGTACTGGACTGGGCCTGCATATCGTCTATAATTTGGTTGTTTTCAAATTGAAAGGAACCATTCTCTGCCACAGCACGCCTGGAGAAGGAACCGAATTTATCATCACCGCCCCGCTCAACCCGGAAGGAGGTACCTAAGCATGCCCAACGACGAACTTCTTTTTGCCGATGAACACCCCCCTGCTGCAGCGCCAGAAACCGAACATCCGCCCTGGAACATTCTCATCGTTGACGATGATGAAGAAGTGCACACCGTCACCAAGCTGGTGTTGAGTAACTTTTCTTTTGCTGGACGGTCTCTGCAGTTTTACAGCGTATATTCCGCAGCAGAAGGGCGCGATTTTCTTCTCAAGCATGATGATGTTGCCGTCATCTTTTTGGACGTAGTCATGGAGGAAGTCGACTCTGGCCTTAAATTGGTGCATGTCATCCGCAGGGAACTGCAAAATCAGTTGGTCCGCATCATCCTGCGCACCGGCCAACCTGGACACGCCCCAGAAGCGCGTGTCATTGTAGACTATGATATTAATGACTACAAAGAAAAAACAGAACTCACCTCGCAAAAGCTGATTACCACGTTAATCACCGCTCTGCGTTCGTATCGGGATCTGATTACCATTGAACGCAATAAAAATGGATTGGAACAAATTGTCCAATCCTCGCCGGAAATTTTCCGGCTCCAATCCCTGCAGAATTTTGCCGCAGGCGTTTTAACGCAGCTATCGGCTCTGCTCTACTTGGATCGCAACAGCCTCTATCTCAAAACCGCCAGTTTCGCCGCCTCTTCCGAGGAAAATGGCTTCCACATTTTAGCGGCCACAGGGCATTTTTCTAACGAGCCGGCACCGCCTCATATCACCGACCTAGTCCGGCAGCGGTTGCAGCCGGCCTTGCAAGAGCAGCGCAGCGTTTACGCCGATGACCATTTTGTCCTCTACTGGCGCAGGCCAGTGGCCGGCGCTTACTTGATCTACATGGAGGGGACGCCGCCGATGAACGACTTAGACCGCCAGTTGCTGGATATCTTCTGTCTAAACGTTTCCGCTGCTTTTGAAAACCTCCACTTGCACCACCAAATGGACCTTACTCGCCAGGAAATGCTCTTTCTGCTCATGGAAGCGGCGGAAACACGTTCCAAAGAAACAGGGCACCATGTCCGTAGGGTTGGAGAATACTCCGCTCTCCTGGGTCAATGGTACGGCATGAGCGAAACCGAGGTAGAACTGCTGCGTATGGCTGCGCCCATGCATGACATCGGCAAGCTGGGCATTACTGACAACATCTTGCACAAGCCCTCCCGACTTACGGAGGAAGAATTCGCCTTCATGAAGCGCCATACAATCATCGGCCATGATATGCTTAGCCACTCTGGCCTGGACGTACTGCGCGCCGCTGCTATCATCGCTTTACAGCATCATGAACACTTTGACGGCAGCGGTTATCCCAAGGGCCTGTCCGGGGACGGCATTCATTTGCACGCCCGCATTACCATCATCGCTGATGTGTTTGACGCCCTCAGTTCCAGCCGCAGCTACAAAATCCCTTGGACTCTCGACCACACCCTGGAACATTTGCGCACACATAGCGGCAGTCACTTCGATCCTGTGTTGATTGATCTATTTATGAACCATCTCGAAGAAATTCTAGAAGTGCAAAAAAGTCTGCAAGACGTGCCCCCGTCGGACACGCCTCGCTTTGACCCGAATACTGGGGTGCTTTAAGAAAAGCAAGCCATGAATGCCTAAAAGGCGCTCATGGCTCGTTTTTATTTCAACACATATTTTTCAATAGCCAAGGCGACTCCGTCCCGGTTGTTGTCCGCCGTTACCGCGTCCGCGACCGCTTTTACCTTGTCGTCGGCATTATCCATAGCCACCCCTAAGCCCGCATAGGCCAGCATGGTCATGTCATTTTCTGAGTCTCCCAACACCATGATGTCTTGCTGCAAAATCCCTAACCGTTTAGCCAGCATGGCGACGCCTCTGCCTTTATTTACCGCTGGATTCACCATCTCGATCATATGGTTTTTGGCCCGTGTCAGGCATACCTTATCACCAAAACGAGTTTGCAGTATCGGCGTAATGGCGTCCAAATGCTCTGGTTCCGCCAACGTCAAAAGTTTAAGCGGTTCCTTCGCCGGCGCAAACATCGCCTCGCCCACCACATGCGGCGAAATGCCTGACACCGCCTCATAGGTGCGCGCTTCCTCCGAATAGTCCCGCACATAAAATTCGTCATCCACATAGGTTTGAATATACCAGCCACGTTCACGAAAATATGCCAGCACCGACAAGGTAGTATCCATGGGCAACAGTTCCTCATGCCAAACTTCGCCGGAACGGCAAGACTTTACTAACGCTCCGTTATAGGTAATCAGCGGCACATCCACGCCCAAGCGCTCCGCAAAAGGCTTGGCCGACTGAAACATGCGTCCCGTGGCGATCGTCACCGTTACTCCTTGCTGCTGCGCCGCTTGAATCGCCGCCACAGTTCTTGGCGAAACCTCCAGCTCATCTGTCAACAGCGTCCCATCCATATCGATTGCTACTAATTGAATTGCCAAATTGCCACATCCTTTTGCGGAACCATTGACTTATGCACCACTCCATCAGAACGCCCTTTTTCTCATGCGACTTTGTCAGAAAGCCTCGGCATAGCTCCACTATTCCTGCATTTTCTTCCGCGTCGCACGGGAAAAATTCTCGTTTTGCCGGAGCGTACCTCACGTCATTGGCTCCTTTGGTTCTCTATAAATTGTCATTCCTATCCCCGTCGTTCCCTCACTCTACTCACTCTACTCCTGTTCAAAAAGACCTTACCACTCCTGCGTGCCCTCACGCGACTCCGATTCTCTTGTTCAATCCTTTTCTTCTCTGCGTCCCCTCTGTTACTCTGTTACTCTGTGTGACGTTCCTGCTTCGTTCTTCAGGCTTACCGGTCTTGGATATACACAGACAGCAGGCAGCTGCACAAGGTCACAACGCCAATACTCAGAAAAGGCAAGAACAAGCCGCTCACCTGCACTCCAGGCAGGACCTTAAGCAAAGCTGCCGGCGTCACCAAATTCGTCAAAAAAGTCAACCCGCCCAAGGTACGCCAAGATATAGGGCAACGCAATTTGCAAAGAATCGTGCGCACCAAACCATTGGCTACGCCTACCACCAATGAAGCCGCCAACAAGCACCAGAACGTATCGACAAAAATTTCCGGCAGCCATTCCACCATCCAATACAAAATGACCGCATTGACTACGATACGCAAAAGCAAGCCGCACACAACTATCCCTTCCTCGCTGCAAAAATCATCGTCCCCTCGGACGTCATTGTTTCTATTATACCGTGCTTCTCCCTTGTCTGCCAATTACTATTCTGTCGTTTTAGTTGTCTATGTTGCGCTCCAAAAACAGCAAAGCTTCCTTCAGCTCCAAGCCGCCTCCAAAACCACCCAGCTTGCCGCCGAAAGCCACAACCCGATGGCAGGGCACCACAATGGGAATACGGTTAGCATGCATAGCTCCGCCGACAGCGCGCGCTCCCTGAGGCACGCCGATAGCCCTCGACACCTCACCATAGCTGCAGACGCAGCCATAAGGAACCGAGGCTACATACCGCAACGCTTTCTCCCGAAAAGGCGTATACCCGCGCCAATCCAGCGGCACGTCAAAAATCACAGGAAACCCCTGGAAATAGGTTTGCAGTTGAGCCGCCAACGCCTCCCAGGCTAACTCCGCCATATCTTCTGCTTGTGATTCCGGCGCCGCCGTCGGGGAAAACCGCAGGTCAGCCCAAGCCTCTTTTTCTGTTTTGCGGGGAAAGCCCAGCTCCCAAAGCCCCTGGGGCGACCACAAAGACGCCATCACGCCCCAAGAAGTCGAAAACACTCTAGACGCCAATTCAACTTTTACCATAAAATATCCTCTGTCACATCCTCCACCGATGCCGTACCAGTCATCACCATCGCCGCCAGCAATTCCGCCGCCATTTTCTGCAAAACAAGCGCAACTCCTGCAGCGCCGCCTACGGCGCCAACCGTCAGCGGGCGTCCAATCAAAACAGCATCAGCGCCTAAAGCCAGCATTTTCAGTACATCCGTACCGCTGCGCACGCCGCCGTCTACCAGCACCGTTAAGGCGCCATCCACGGCTTCCACAATCTCCGGCAGCACTTCCGCCGTACCTGGCGTATAATCCAGCACCCGTCCGCCGTGGTTGGAGACGACAATGCCGTCAACCCCCGCCCAGGCGCAAGCTTCGGCATCCGCTTCCGTCATAATGCCTTTAACAAAGAAAGGCAACGGCGCATGACGTTTCAGCTCCGCCAATTGTTCCTTCGTCTTGGGCCCAACCCGCTGGCCGGCGCGAGTCATGTTAATGAGCGCCGCAGCATCCAAATCCATACCGACTGCAATCGCACCAGCGGCAGCGGCTTCCTGCATTTTCTCCAAAATCGCCTCATTATCCCTGGGCTTCAAGACGGGAATACCCTGACCGCCGGCCAAGCGCACTGCCTCCAAGCCGCCGTTAAATACGCCGGGGTTAGGGCCATCTCCGGTCATGCCCAATGTGCCCGCCTGGCGACAGCCGTTCACAATGGCTGCTGCATACTCGGCCTCCGGTAAAAAATCATTCAAGTTGAAAGCAATACCGCCAATGGGCGCACCCAAAATCGGCATCGACAGTTCCTGCCCAAAAATCGTACAACTTAACTTCGGCTCACTGACTTGATGCACCACGCGCTGCTGCAACCGATGCAAGGCCAATGCCTGCATATTGCTTTGAAAAGCCGCTCCTGTACCAATACCGCCCATGCCAGGAACCTCGCCGGCGCAGGCTACGCCATTGCAAATTTTGCAAACTCGACAAGCCTTGCCAAAGCGCTCCCGTGCTGCTTCGCGTAATGAATTCATGTCCATAAAATCATCCTTCTTTCTATAAACTAAAATAGAAAAGAGAGGAAAACGGAACACAGAGTAACAGAGGCAACAGAGAAAGGCCAGAGAGTTTATATTTCAAGAAATTGCCACGTCGCTACACTCCTTGCAAAGACACGAATCCCCCTGCCCTTACAGGCCTTCCCCCTTTCGCAAGGGGGACTTTAAGCTTTGCCTCCCTTGCCTAAAGGGAAGTGCCGCCACAGCGGCGGAGGGATTCAATGCAAGCTCCCTGCATCATTGGATTTTAATATATTTCTCTCTGTTTCCTCTGGAATTTCCTCTGTTCCTCTGTGTAAACGTTGCCCCATGCCCCCACTAAGCCTTATCGCATAAACAAAAAAGCCTGTTCCGTATTTCGCGACGGAACAGGCTTTTTCCTTTTAAGAGATACCTTAGATTACTTTCATATCCGCAAGAACTTGGTTCATCTTGCGAACAGCAGCAGCGCTCTTCTCGAAGAGATCTTTTTCTTCTGCATTGAGTTTGTAGTCAATGATTTCTTCGCAGCCGTTTTTACCCACAACGACCGGAACGCCGATGCAGATATCTTTCTGGCCGTATTCGCCTTCGAGGGAAACACAGCAAGGGAATATTTTCTTCTCGTCGCGGACGATGGATTCCACCAGCATAGCTGCAGCAGCGCCAGGAGCATACCAAGCGGAAGTGCCCAGCAGCTTGGTCAGCGTAGCGCCGCCAACCATGGTGTCAGCAGCAACTTTTTCCAAAGCAGCAGCGTCGAGGAACTGGGATACCGGCAGACCATTGTAGGTAGCCAAACGAGTCAAAGGAATCATGGTGGTGTCGCCATGACCGCCGATAACGGTTCCTTGAACGTCGGTCAAAGGACGTCCCAGAGCCTGACTCAGATAGTATTTGAAGCGGGAGCTGTCCAGCGCGCCACCCATGCCGATTACGCGGTTTTTCGGCAAACCAGTAGCTTTCAAGGTCAGATAAGTCATGGTGTCCATCGGATTGCTGACGATAATCAAGATGGCATTCGGAGAATGCTTGAGAATGTTTTCAGCAACCGTTTTAACGATACCGGCGTTGGTGCCGATCAGTTCTTCACGGGTCATGCCGGGTTTACGCGGCAAACCGGAAGTGATGACAACCACTGCGGAACCGGCTGTTTTTGCATAATCATTAGTGCTTCCTACTACACAGGTGTCAAAGCCAAGCAGAGGCGAGGTCTGCATCATGTCCATAGCTTTGCCTTCGGAAACGCCTTCTTTGATATCAAGGAGTACCACTTCGCTGGCAATCTCGCGAATAGCCAGAACGTTTGCGCATGTTGCGCCTACATTGCCTGCACCGACGACTGTAACTTTCATCTTATATGTACCCTCCTTTTAATTGTTCGGCTGCTGATTAATATCAACGTGCCGAAAGTGAACTTTAATAAAACTACATAATAATTTTAACAAAATAACTTTTTAAAAGCAACGATAGGAGCGCTTTGAATAATTGTATACACGTATACAGGTTTGTTTTCTTTTATTTTCTTACCATGCAGCCACACAACCGTCCGCGCGGGACTCCGTCGCACCCGCTAAGGCGCCGGAATCGCTCCTCCAAATAATCTGTCCTCTCCCGAAAGAAGCAACATCCATGGAAACGCGCAGCTCATGCCCGCGTCTAGATAACGCCGCCGCTATATGCTGTGGAAAATGCGGTTCCACTTCGATGGTTCTGCCGCCAGTCCACTGCCAGCGCGGCGCATCCAAAACCGCCTGCGGATTCAAGCCCTGGTCGATGGCGCGCACAACTACCTGCAAATGACCTTGGGGCTGCATAAAAGCACCCATGACGCCAAAGGGCCCCACCGGCTGTTCGTTCTTGCTGATAAAGCCGGGAATAATAGTATGATACGGCCGTTTTCCCGGCGCCAGACAATTAGGATGTCCTTCTTCCAAGTTGAAATTGCAGCCTCGATTGTGAAGGGCAATACCGGTACCAGGCACTACCAAACCGGAACCAAAGCCTTGGTAATTGCTTTGAATGAACGAAACCATCATACCTTCTGCATCGGCCGCCGCCAAATATACGGTGCCGCCGGACGCCGGATTCCCGGCAATCGGCAAAATAGCCTTGGGGCCAATTAACTTGCGGCGTTCCTCCGCATAAGCCGGATCCAATAGACTTTCCGCAGTCACTTGCATATCCTTGGGTTCCGCTAAATACGCTTTGGCATCAGCAAAAGCAAGCTTCAGCGCTTCCATCTGACGATGATACCATTCCACCGACTCTACGCAAGTCATATCAAAACCCTTCAAAATCTCCAGCGCAGACAAAGCCACTAAGCCGTGCCCGTTCGGAGGAATTTCCCAGACGTCATAACCGCGGTACTGCACCCGCAGCGGATGCACCCACTCCGGCTGAAAAGCGGCCAAATCTTCCGCTGTCAGCGGCGCAGCAAAGCGCGCAGCAAAGTCCCCGATACGCTGTGCTAAGGCGCCCCGATAAAAAGATTCGCAGCCGGTCTGACCTAACTCCTCCAACGTTTCGGCGTGCTCCGGCAGTTGCACCAATTCTCCAGCCTGCGGCGGCCGTCCATGAGGCGCAAAGGTATGGAACCAAAAGCGAAATTCCTCTCCGTCTAGTTCTCTTGAAAACAGCTGATACTGTTTTTGCCAAGCCGCAGCAACCGTAGGCGATACGACAAAACTATTGCGCGCATAAGAAATAGCCGGCGCCAACACTTTGGTCAAAGGCATCCGTCCAAAACGTTTTGACAACGCTGCCCAAGCGCCTGGAGCGCCTGGCACAGTAACCGGCTGCCAACCAAAACGCGGCATGGCTTTATGCCCCTGTTTCCACAAGGATGCAGCATCGGCTTTTTGCGCCGCTGGACCGCTGCCGTTCAGACCAAACAAGCCTCCATGAACCCAAACCAACGCAAAGGCGTCGCCGCCTATCCCATTAGAGCAAGGCTCTACTACGGTCAAACACGCCGCTGTGGCAATCGCGGCGTCCACCGCATTGCCTCCTTCGCGCAAAATTTGCAGCCCCGCCTGCGCCGCCAACTGCTGTGACGTCGCCACCATGCCTCGGGCTCCATATGTCACCATGCGCCGTGACGCATAGGGATAGTCCATTGGATCAAATTGCACGTTTTCTCACTCCTTTAAAACAGAAAGAACAGAGAACGTCACACAGAGTAACAGAGGAAATGCCAGAGGTATCAGAGAGAAAAACATGAAAATGCACAAGGAGATTGCTTCGCTTCACTCGCAAAGACAAAAGCCAACATTATTATCAGTATGTTGCGTCGTTGCAAGGAGCTTAGCTGCGCGGCAACTCCTGAATTCGCTGGCTTTTCTCTGTTACCTCTGTTCCTCTGCGTTTCGTATTTCCCCCTTATTATGTAGCCAGGCGCTGCACAGCGCCTGGAGCTTGCACAGTTCTCAGCTCAGAGTAAACCGGCCATCGTTCACACCGAACAAAATATCCGGGTCATCCTCTGTATGAATGTTAATCTGCGTCGACACATCACAGTCCTTGGTCGTATATTGCACATGATAGACATGAAGCTGGTAAATCACTACATTCGGATCTCCAGGACCGGTGAAATAGTGGCTCATATCCGGCATTTCCCGAAACATCTTTTCTTTAAACTCCGTTACTTTCGCCGGATCCATACTGTTGTAAATGTCCAGGCGTCCACTGATGCGGACCACTTCCTGTTCATCGCTGACAAAGCAAATCTCCACCCGGTCATGGTTATGGATTTCGTCGACTTTTTTGGTAAGCAAACGACTGAACAGCCAAATTCGTCCATGCTCGCACACATAGGGCTTCATGGGGCGAACGCGAGGCTGCTCGCCGTCAAGGGTAGCTAAGAAACCTTTATTGTTCCGTACAATATCCAGAACTTCCTTTTCATACATAACACTGCCCCCTTTCTACAAAAAAGAAAAAACGAAACAAATTAGCTCTTTCACCTCCTCATTTTCATACTTTAATGACAAATTCGCCTAAAAACAACTAATTTCCTTCTCCATTTACCAGAGAAACGCTTTTGTTTTGTAATTTTTAAAATATTATGCTTATAAAAAGAACAATACAAAAGGCAGCTCCGCAGAGCTGCCTTTTCAAAGTCTACCTTATGCTTTTTCGAAGTCGTCCTTGCCTACGCCGCACAGGGGGCAAACCCATTCTGCCGGGATGTCCTCAAAGGCAGTGCCCGGAGCCACGCCGTTGTCCGGATCGCCGGTAGCCGGATCATACACATAACCACATACTGTACAAGTCCATTTTTCCATGATAATTCCTCCTTTTTTTGTAAAGGTTATTCACAAATCATGATTTTATTTTACCATATCCTTCGCTTCTTGGGAACTGGCAAATTAACAAAGTCCATTTTATGTCGTCACCAGCGACGTGAGGAACCGCCCCCGCCGCCACTGCCACCGCCATAGCCTCCTCCTCCGCCCCCGCCGCCACGCAGACGAAGCAACGAAAGAATCAGATACGTAAAGGTGCCCCCAAACACAGTCCAGTCCAAAATAAGCAAGCCAACCAAGGCGGCCGCGCCTAGTATCTTCGCCCACCAAGGCCAACCATCCCAAGGGTAACTGTCTGCTTGCGCTTTAGCGGTTGCGCTTTGAGGAGAACTTTTCAGTTCTAGCTTGTATTCCTTAGCTACTTCCTGCACAACCGCCCGGTAACCATTAACAATGCCTTGGTCATAATCTCCGTTCTGGAAATACGGCACCATATACTCGTCCTGCAATTGACCGGTTTTAGCGTCAGGAAGCGCGCCTTCCAAGCCATACCCTACTTCAACACGGGATACCTTATCATCAATAGCGACTAAAATCAGTACGCCGTTATTCAACTGCTTATCGCCCAGTCCCCACGTACGCAGCACCTCTAACGCATAGTCTTCAGGCTCTGCCCCTTCCAGACTGCGAACCGTCAGCACTACTACCTGCGCTTTGGTCTTAGCCGCCAAACTGGCGCCAAGCTTTTGAAGGCGCTCCTTTGACGCAGGCTGCATTACCCCCGCCAAATCCTGCACATAAATAGAAGACGAAGGCTTGGGCGGAATGGAAGCCGCCTGCACCGGCAAAGCCACTGCCATTAATGCAAAGCAAAAGAGAAGAAAACCTGCAAGCCAGCGTTTCATATCATACCATTCCTTTAGAAAGATTAGGTTACAAGATTTACACAGAGGATCAGAGAAAAAGCCAGAGGTAACAGAGAAAAAACAGGATTGAACAAGAGAACCGGAGTCACGTGAGGGTACGAATGGAGGGTTACGAAGTACGATATTTATAACAGGAGTAGAGGGAGGGTACGAAGTTACGGTTTCAATTTGAAAAAGCACGAAGAGATTGCTTCACTGCGTTCGCAATGACAAAAGCTGGTTAGATCGGTAATTTCTTTGTAAAACTTAAGCTTTTTGAATCCCACCGCCGCTGTGGCGGCACCTCCCTTTGACAAGGGAGGCAGGGCTTGAAGTCCCCCTTGCGAAAGGGGGATGGACCGCAGGTCCAGGGGGATTTGCGTCATTGCAAGGAGCGCAGCGACGCGGCAATCTCCTAAAGAAACCCGCTTCGTTCTCCCTCAAAGGGCTGCTTTCTCTACGAGCACGCTGCCAGGCTGAGAGATTTTTTCTGCTGTCAAGAAAGAATGGCCGCAGGAATAGCAAAGCTATTTCAAGGTCGTTCTGACACATTCGTCTCCGTATCTTCATTAAGGAGGCCGATGTTTTAATGAGCGCTCCGGCACGCCTAGACATTTTTTCGTCTGGCTAGGAAGAAGGCCGCAGAAATAGCAGAGCTATTTCGAGGTTTTCTGACAACGCTAGGCGGAAAAAGGGCTGGTGTGCTGCGAGATGCGCATAAAACAGCAGCCGACTAGAACTTGACCTGCGGTACTTGTTTAGCTCCTTCTTCGGCCTTAAAGTATTCCCGCTGCCCAAAACCTAACATGCCGGCAAACATACTCTGCGGGAAGGTTTTAATTTTAGTGTTGTACCCTTGAACCGCATCGTTGTAATCCTTACGCGCTACGGCAATACGGTTTTCCGTACCGGCCAGTTCATCCTGAAGAGCACGGAAATTCTTGTCCGCTTTCAAGTTCGGATAGTTCTCAGCAATCGCCAATAAACGGCTCAAAGCACTGTTCATTTCCCCGGCTGCTGCTGCTTTATCGCCAACCCCCTGAGCGCCGACCAGTTTGGACCGAGCGTCGGACACCGCTTGAATAGCCGCCTGCTCATGCGCTGCATAGCCTTTAACGGTGTTAACCAGGTTCGGAATCAAATCCGCCCGCCGCTGCAGCTGATTGTCTACCTGACTCCATTTGCCATTTACCGTCTCGTTCATGCCCACCAACCCGTTATAAGTAGACACGCCGAAGATGGCTACAAGCGCCACCAGTACAATGGCAATAATAGCTCCTTTGTTCATGTTAACTCCTCCTAGGTAGTTTTTTTTAATATTTAACATGGTTTTAAAAACCACGTATTTATTTTCGCCGATTTTTCTACTTTTGTCAAGAATAGTTCGCCAAGGAACGCTCTACACCTGCTCATGGGGCCGATATTCTCTGCGAAAAAAATCATATACCGCTTGCGCCGCGATACGATCCATGCCTTCAATTCCGGCTAATTCCTCCAAGGTAGCCTTGCGCAGAGCCTCCAAGGTGCCGAAAGCCGACCACAAGGCTTTGCGGCGTTTGGGACCGATGCCGGAAACATGATCCAATACGGAGACCAAATTGCGCTTGCCCCGCAGCTTCCGGTGATACGAGACAGCAAAGCGATGCGCTTCGTCGCGCAAACGCTGCAGCAAGTACAATGATTCCGAGCGCTCCGGCAAAATCAGCGGCTCTTTGTCTTCTTCCCGAAATACCCACTCAAATTGCTTCGCCAAAGAAATAACAGGCATCTCTAGGCCCACGCCGCGAATGACCTCCAACGCACTGGACAGTTGTCCCTTGCCGCCGTCAATGACAATCAAATCCGGCAGCGGTTCCGCCGCTTCACCATAACGGCGCAGCAATACTTCCTGCATGGATAGGAAGTCATCCGGCTTTCCTTCTACTGTTCTCAATTTGAAACGGCGGTAATCTTCCTTCTTAGGCTGGCCGTCCTCAAAAACAACCATGGAAGCCACTGTTTCCGCACCTTGAATATGAGAAATGTCAAAGCATTCCATCCGCTGCGGCGGCTGCGACATTTGTAAAAACTGCTGCAACTGTTCCACAGCCCCAGTAGTCCGTTCCATTTCCCTAAGCAGCTCGCCTTCTTTGAGGGCCAGCACCGCCCGGGCGTTTTCATCGGCCATCAAGAGCAACGCATGCTTGCTGCCCCGCTTCGGCACATGCAATTCCACCTTGCCTTGACGCACTTCCGTCAGCCAGCGCTCTAATACGTCTTGAGAGGAAAGCGCAAAAGGCAGCAGTACCTCCGGCGGTACAAAAGCCACCCTTGCATAGTACTGCTCCAAAAAGGCCTCCAACGCCGCCTCCTGTTCTTCGTCTGCTGCGCCATGCAAAAAGAAATGCTCTCGCCCAATCAACTTGCCGCCGCGTACCTGCATCACTTGCACACATACTCCGGCATGCGAGCGAGCCAAGCCCAAGACGTCCTGGTCTCCGCCAGCAGTCACAATATTCTGCTGTTCTGTCAGTTTTCCCACCGCCGCCAGTTGATCCCGCAAGCGCGCTGCTTCCTCAAAGTGCAGTTCCTCCGCCGCCTGAAGCATGTTCTTTTTCAGTTGCCGCAGCAGCTTGTCTCCACGGCCCTCCAACAGCATCATCACAGCATCTACCATGCGTCGGTATTCTTCCTTGTCTACCCGACCGCTGCACGGAGCCATGCAGCGTTTGATGTGATACTCCAAACAAGGCCGGCGCGCTTCCATGGTCCGGCAATTACGCAGCAGAAACAGAGACCGAACCAGTCGCAGCATTTCATGAACAGCGCCCGCATCCGCATAGGGACCGAAATAACGAGCACCGTCCTTTACCAACCTTCGAGTGATATGAACCCGTGGATAATCGTCTCCTAAGGTTACTTTAATATAAGGATAGGTCTTATCGTCTTTTAGACTGATATTATAACGCGGCCTGTGCTTCTTGATTAGGTTGCACTCCAAAATGAGAGCTTCTACTTCGTTAGCCGTCAAGATGTATTCTAACGACTCAATCTTAGCCACTAGCGCCATCGTTTTTACCGAATGATTTCGGTTGCTTTGGAAATAAGAACGCACACGGTTTTTTAGATTGACTGCTTTGCCCACATATAAAATTTTCTCTTGCGCGTCTCGCATAATGTAGACTCCAGGCGAACCCGGCAAATGCGCTAATTGTTCTTGCAACACATCGTTCATAACTGTGCACCTTTCGCATCGCATACCCTCAAAAAGACAAAGGTAAGTTTTATCCAGAAAACAGCTAACGCTTTTTACAAATTTCGCAATATTCAAGTTGCATTTCCATGTACTTTTGTATACTTGTTTGGGTCGTTGTGAAAAAATACACAATAGAATATAATATACCCAAGGTCATTTTAAAACATGGGAGGTCTATTCGGATGTTTAACAGAGTTCTTATCGCCAATCGCGGCGAAATCGCCATTCGTGTTATTCGTGCCTGTCAGGAATTAGGGATTGAAACGGTGGCAGTCTATTCCGACGTCGACGCTCATTCTCTCCATGTACAGCTGGCGGACTACGCCTACAACATCGGTCCTGCTGATGCCGCGCTCAGCTACTACAATGCCGAAGCCATCATTTCCGCCGCTAAAATGGCCAAAGCAGACGCCATCCATCCCGGTTACGGGTTCCTCTCCGAAAATGCCGATTTCGCACAAATGGTAATTGACGCCGGCATGATTTTTGTCGGGCCCCATCCGGAAACCATTCGCAAGGTAGGCAACAAGGACGCCGCTCGTTTGGCAATGAAACAAGCCGGCCTGCCGATGACTGTGGGCAGCGAAATTGTTCGCGAAACAGAAGACGCCTACGCCCAAGCCGAAGCCATTGGCTACCCGGTCATTTTAAAGCCTGTAGCAGGCGGCGGCGGTAAATCCATGTTCGTAGCTCATAATAAGGAAGAAATGACTTCCGCTCTCAATAAAGTCGATTTGAAATCCAGAGATTTTTACTTAGAAAACTACATTGATCAAGCTCGTCATATCGAAGTGCAGATCATGGCCGATAACTACGGCAACATCCTTCATCTCGGCGAGCGCGAATGTTCCTTGCAGCGCCGCAACCAAAAGATTTTGGAAGAAGCGCCGTCCAGCGCCTTGACGCCGGAAATGCGCCACAAAGTAGGCCAGCTGGCGATTCGCGCAGCCAAAAGCATCTACTATACTAATGTCGGTACCGTAGAATTCCTTATGGACATTAAAACCGGCAGATTTTATTTTATGGAAATCAATCCTCGCATCCAGGTAGAGCACGCCGTCACGGAAATGATTACCGGCGTCGACTTGGTTCGCCGCCAACTGCGCATCGCCGCCGGCGAACCGCTCAATAAAAAGCAGGATGAAATCATGTTCCTCGGCCATGCCATCGAATGCCGCATCAATGCCGAAGACCCGGATATGCGCTTCATCCCCTGTCCTGGACACATTGATTTCTATCATCAGCCCGGCGGCCCCCGTGTACGCGTAGACAGCGGCGTAGCTGCCGGCGTCACCGTACAGCCTTACTACGACTCTATGATCGCCAAAGTAGTCGCCCATGGCCGCACCCGCGGCGACGCCATTCGTATCATGCGCCGCGCCTTAGGAGAATTCCGCATCGGCGGCATCAAGACTACGATTCCTTTCCATCAAAAGGTTCTCAACAACCCGCATTTCTGCAGCGGCGACTTCGATACCCAATTCATCTACAAACGCATGACTCCCTGCTGAAACTAGGGAGCAACCCCGGCAGCTCACAGCTGCCGGGGTTTTTATTTACCGAAGTAACGAAAAAAGAAATTGAACAAGAGAACCGGAGTGACCGGAGGGTACGCAGGAGGATTACTGCGTAATGGTTTTTGCTAGCGGTAACAAGAAATTAGTACATCGTTAGACTCCTCGTGCTTTTTTCATATTAAAACACTATTTCGTGCCCCTCATTCGTACCCTCAGATTCTCATCGCGACTCTTGTTCAAATTCTCATTCTTCTTCGTCGTACCCTCCCGGTTCTCTTGTTCAATCCTCGTTACCCCTGCAGCCTTGCGGCCTCTTCCAGTAAAGGCTTCAGATAGCGCCCGGTATGGGACTCCTCGACACGACAAATCTCCTCCGGCGTGCCTGTCGCCACGATGGTCCCGCCACGATGACCGCCCTCTGGTCCCAGATCAATCAAGTAATCCGCCGTTTTAATGACGTCCAGATTATGCTCGATAACCACTACGCTGTCGCCGCCCTCCACCAGTCGCTGCAGCACCTCCATCAGACGATGAATATCCGCCGTGTGCAAGCCAGTAGTCGGCTCGTCCAAAATATAGAAGGTCTTGCCTGTGCTGCGCCGCGCCAATTCCGTAGCCAGCTTAACCCGCTGCGCTTCGCCGCCGGAAAGCTGCGTTGCCGGCTGCCCCAGCTTCACATATCCCAGACCCACATCCTGTAATAATTGCAGTTTACGATGAATCCGCGGCTGATGGCGGAAAAACTCCACCGCCTCATCGACAACCATATCCAGCACCTGGGCAATATTCTTGCCCTTATAACGCACTTCCAGCGTCTCCCGGTTGTAGCGCGCCCCATGACATACCTCGCAAGGCACATAAACGTCCGGCAGAAAATGCATCTCGATCTTGATGATGCCGTCGCCCTTGCAAGCTTCGCAGCGGCCGCCTTTGACGTTAAAGCTAAAACGCCCCGGCTTGTAGCCGCGCATCTTCGCTTCCTGCGTCTGGCTAAACACCTCGCGAATAATATCAAAAACGCCTGTGTAGGTAGCAGGATTGGATCGAGGCGTCCGCCCGATGGGCGACTGGTCAATATCAATGACCTTGTCCACTAGTTCCAGGCCTTTTATCGCCTTATGCGCTCCTGGACGATGTTTGCCGCCGTATAAGCGCTGCGCCAGCCCCTGATACAAAATATCATTGACCAGCGTACTTTTACCGGAGCCGGATACGCCTGTCACCACCGTAAACAAGCCCAAAGGGAAACGCACCGTTAGGTTTTTCAAATTGTTTTCCTTCGCTCCCTGCACCGTCAGCCACTTGCCATTCGGTTGGCGGCGCTGCTCCGGCACGGGAATAAAAATACGACGGCTCAGATACTGCCCGGTGATCGACTCCTCACAAGCCTTGATTTCCTCTACCGTACCGGCAGCCACCAATTTCCCGCCGCCTTCGCCGGCGCCGGGGCCAATGTCGATAATATGATCCGCCGCATACATCGTATCTTCGTCATGCTCGACAACGATCAACGTATTCCCCTGATCCCGCAGATGCTTTAGCGTATCCAACAGCCGATTGTTGTCCCGTTGATGCAGACCAATACTGGGCTCATCCAAAATATAAAGCACGCCCACCAAGCCGGAGCCAATCTGCGTCGCCAAACGGATACGCTGCGCCTCGCCGCCGGAGAGAGTCCCCGCCGCACGATCCAAAGTCAAATAATCTAACCCTACATTAACCAGAAAACCCAAGCGAGCGTCAATTTCTTTTAAAATCTGCCTGGCAATCGTCCGCTCCCGTTCGGTCAGCTCCAACTCCCGAAAGAAAGCCTGCCCTTCGCCAATGGTTAACTGGGTCACTTCATGAATATTTTTACCGCCCACGCGCACAGCCAACGCTTCGTCTTTCAAGCGAGCCCCTTTGCATTTTGGACAAGGCTTGATACTCATGTATTCTTCGATTTCCTCGCGGGACCAATCTGAGGATGTTTCCCGATAACGCCGCTCCAGCATGGGAATAACCCCTTCATAGACGGTATGATACGTCTTCAGCTCGCCGAATAGGTTTTCATATTCAAAGGTATAGCGTTCTTCGCCGCTGCCATGGAGAACCAACTTTTGCAGCGAAGCACTTAAGTCATCCCAGACAACATCTAAGGACTTGCCCTTGCTTTCCAACACGGCTGCTAGTTGGCACATAAAATAGGAACTAGTATTGCGGCTAAGCGGCGCTAAGGCGCCTTCGGCCAACGTCTTCGCGCCATCTGGAACCACTAGTTCCAGATCCACTTCCATGTTATAGCCTAAACCAGTACAAGTTGGACAAGCGCCAAAGGGACTGTTGAAGGAAAAAAGGCGCGGCGCCACTTCCGGCAAGCTAATACCGCAATCCACGCAAGCGAAATTCTCGCTAAAAAACATCTCCTCGCCGCCAGTTACCGCAACTGTTACAAGCCCTTCCCCCAGCTTTAACGACGTCTCCAGCGAATCAGCCAGACGGGAAGCCACTCCCTCACGTACAACCAGACGGTCTACTACTACTTCAATGGTATGCTTTTTGTTTTTTTCTAAAGCCGGCTCGCTGCCAACCTCATAGACTTCGCCGTCAATACGCACGCGCACATAGCCGCCTTTGCGCACCTCCTGGAGAATCTTTTGATGCTCTCCTTTTTTCCCCCGCACCACTGGCGCCAACACCAGCAGCTTGCTTCCTTCAGGCAGAGCGGCTACGCGGTCCACCATCTGCTCCACCGTCTGCTGAGTAATGGGCTCGCCGCAACAAGGACAATGCGGCCGACCGGCCCGGGCAAAGAGCAAACGCAGATAATCGTAAATCTCTGTAACCGTCCCCACCGTCGATCTAGGATTACGGCTGGTCGTCTTCTGGTCAATAGAAATAGCCGGTGACAGCCCTTCGATGTAGTCCACATCCGGCTTGTCCATTTGCCCCAAAAACTGCCGAGCGTACGCCGACAGCGATTCCACGTATCGCCGCTGCCCTTCCGCATAGATCGTATCAAATGCTAACGACGACTTGCCAGACCCGGATAAACCGGTTACTACCACCAGCTTCTCTCTCGGAATCGTCACATCCATATTCTTTAAATTATGCTGTCTGGCACCTTTGACCACGATTTGATCCTTCACAAATGAATCCTCCTATTTCGAAAGAAAGATACAGGAATACGTTTTACACAGAGTAACAGAGAAAAGCCAGAGGAAAGCAGAGAGATTAATTTTCAGGAAAGTGCAGCGTCGCTGTAATCCTCGCAATGGCGCAATCCCCCTGGTCCTGCGGACCTTCCCCCTTTAACAAGGGGGACAATTAGCCACAGAACTCTCGACAAATCAAGACCAAATCCCTGTCTCCCTTGCCAAAGGGAGGTGCCGCCACAGCGGCGGAGGGATTTATATTTTGCTCTCTGATTTCCTCTGTTCCTCTGTTCCTCTGAGTTCCGTTCTCTCTGTTCCCCGTTACTTCTTGCTTTTTTTCTTCCCCGGTTCGCCGAATTTTTCCCGCAGGTCGAACAAAATATCCCTTAGCTCCGCCGCTTTCTCGAATTCCAACGCCCGTGAAGCCTGCTGCATTTCTTTTTCCAAGCGGGCCATCATTGCCC
>NZ_JAQUZF010000012.1:0-12022 GCF_028691475.1 Anaeromusa sp. | reverse complement strand
TTCTTCCCCGGTTCGCCGAATTTTTCCCGCAGGTCGAACAAAATATCCCTTAGCTCCGCCGCTTTCTCGAATTCCAACGCCCGTGAAGCCTGCTGCATTTCTTTTTCCAAGCGGGCCATCATTGCCCGCGCCTCTTTGGCTTTCATCTTGGCAAACGGCGTCGGCGCCGCATAGACAGTTCCGTCTTCGGCCACTTTCGTCGTTTCAATCATATCTTTAATCTTCTTTTTAATAGTATGCGGCACAATACCATGTTCTTCATTATAGGCTATCTGAATCGCACGTCGTCGGTCGGTTTCGTCCAAGGCTCGGCGCATGGAATCTGTCACCACATCCGCATAAAGAATAACAAGTCCCTGCACGTTTCGCGCCGCCCGGCCAATGGTCTGCACCAACGAAGTTTCCGAACGCAAAAAACCTTCCTTGTCCGCATCCAACACCGCCACCAAGGAAACTTCCGGCAAATCAAGGCCTTCTCGCAACAGATTGATACCTACCAGCACATCAAAAACACCAGCCCGCAAATCCCTCAGAATCTCCACTCTCTCAATAGTAGCAATATCTGAATGCAGATATCGCACTTTCACTCCTACATCTTTCAAATAATCGGTAAGATGCTCGGCCATTTTCTTGGTCAGCGTCGTCACCAATACCCGCTCGTTACGCGTCGAACGAAGACGAATCTCACTCAACAAATCATCCATCTGACCGCTGATAGGCCGTATTTCAACAATCGGATCCGGTATGCCCGTCGGACGTATGACCTGCTGCACGACTCGCTGCGCCTCACCCAGCTCATACGCGGCGGGCGTCGCCGACACATAGATGGTCTGGTTCAGGCGTTCCCGAAATTCATCGAAGGTTAAGGGACGGTTGTCATAAGCCGAAGGCAAGCGAAAACCGCTTTCAATTAACGAAAACTTGCGGGCTTGGTCGCCCTTATACATCGCCCGCACCTGCGGCAGCGTCACATGAGACTCATCAATGACCAGCAAAAAGTCATCTGGAAAATAATCCACAAGCGTATAGGGCGCTTCCCCTGCCTGACGCCCCGTCAAATGCCGGGAATAGTTTTCGATACCGGAACAATAGCCCATTTCCAGCATCATTTCCAAATCATAGCGGGTCCGCTGCTCCAACCGCTGTGCTTCCAGCAGCCGGTCATGCTCCCGAAAATACGCAAGCCGCTCGGCAAGCTCCGCTTCAATACGTTCTGTCGCCGCCAGCAGCGTCTCTCGGGACGTCACATAATGGGATGCCGGATAGATGGCAACATGGGTTCGTTCGCATAAGATCTCGCCAGTCAATACATCTAGCTCCTGCAAGCGTTCTATCTCATCGCCAAACAGTTCAATACGCACCGCCCGTTCTGTATAGCCTGACGGAAAAATTTCAATAACATCGCCACGAACACGGAAATTCCCCCGTTGAAACGCAATGTCGTTACGCGAATATTGCAGTTCCACCAACTTGCGCAAAATCACGTCACGTTCGCGCTGCTGCCCTTGTCGCAATGACAAAACCATGTTGCTGTATTCTTCTGGAGAGCCTAAGCCATAAATACAGGAAACGCTGGCCACCACAATGACGTCTCGCCGCTCAAAAAGCGCCATCGTTGCCGAATGGCGCAGCTTATCGATTTCGTCGTTAATGGACGAATCCTTTTCAATATACGTATCCGTCTGCGCAATGTACGCTTCCGGCTGGTAATAGTCATAATAACTGACAAAATACTCGACTGCGTTATCCGGGAAAAACTCTTTAAATTCGCTGGCCAGCTGTGCCGCCAACGTCTTATTGTGCGCCAATACTAAAGTAGGGCGCTGCACCTTTTCCACCAGCTTCGCCACAGTATAGGTTTTACCGGTTCCGGTTGCTCCTAAAAGAACCTGAGCCTTTTCCCCGGCTAAAACTCCTGCCGCTAAGGACTCTATCGCTGTCGGCTGGTCCCCAGTAGGCTCAAAAGGAGCCACTACCCGAAACGGCCTGCTTTCTTCCAATTGCACCGTATTCAGCTTTGGCACCGCCATTATATCGCCTCTTTTCAGAAATAAGAACCTGCATGTACTCGTTGATTCCAGCTAGATCAATTCTTAATTAAGAATAATTATAGCATATTGCCAGTTTGAAAAGAACTATAATTTGAACAGGAGTAAAGGGAGTACAGGGAGGGTTCAACGGGTTTGGATTGAACAGGAGTCTCGACGAGAATCGGAGGGCATGACTGAGGGTTCGAAGCAACATGTTTTATCAAGAGATTGCCGCGTCGCTGCGCTCCTCGCAATGACACAAAGTAAGCCATTAGGCAGAAAAAACATATCCTGCTGCTTTCAATTCCAAGCCGCCTTTAATGTCATTGCGAACGCAGTGAAGCAATCTCTTCGTGTATTTTTATATAAAAACCGTATCTCGTGCCTCACTTTACTCACTCTACTCCTGTTAAAAACCGCACCCCTCATTCGTACCCTCCCGTGACTCCGGTTCTCCTGTTCAAAAAGCCTCGTGCCCTCACTCTACTCTTGTTCAATTCTCCTTGAACATATGTTCTTTTTATTATAGCATACCCTTGCACAAATGCAATGCTGCAATTCACTCGGGCGCCTTACCCTTTTTCCATTTTTCCCACCAATCCTGCCACGGAAATCGTTCCTCTGTCAGTTCAGCGACATTTCGCTCCGAGCCTTCCGGCACAAGAATGACCCCTAAGCGTCCATTTTCCGGCAACGGCAGTTCTTTCTGCATTTCTACTTTTTCCCGCAGCCAAAGCAACCGCGCTGTGCTGCCGGCGCGCAAAAGCGCCTCGCCTAATTCCCCGCCGCTGGAAATGCTCTCTTCATCAACTCGCAGCAAAATGTCTCCGGAACGCAGCCCCGCCGCCCGCGCTGGGGAGTCCAATACGGTATCCAAGACCATGACGCCGCGTACCGGCGGAACATAAAAAGGCTCGCCGCGCGTTTCCCGCCGGTTCCCCTTCATAATCAACCATTCATGTCCTACTGGTGCCAGCAACGCCGCCACCGGCTGCAGCCAAAGCTGCCATGCCGAGGCCACCGCTAGTACTAAAAGAAGCAAGCTATACGCCAAAAGCTGCACTGCCGTACGCCACCGCCGCCGCGCTGGCGGTTCCGTTACCGCCATATCCGCATAGCCTAAAGCAGCCACAACCGGCAGCAGACCATACATCCACCGCTGTCCCTCCGGCGCTTCCAAGCCCAAAGGCAGCACAGGCCACCAAGACGTCCCCAAAGCCAGCCCCCGCACATCACCCTCCGGTACGGCCACCGCCATCAACAATACCAACGGCAAGGGCCAAAAATTCTGCAGCTGAAATGCGCCTACGACGCGACCGTCACGGCGACGCAAAAACGAAGGCAAATCGCCATAACGCCCGCTCAAAACAATCAATATGCTTTCCACCACATGAAGAACCGCTACTAACGAGAGCAAATGCGGCACATTGACCACCGGCCAGCCAAAAATAGCGCTGGACAAGGCAACTAGACCGCCAGCATAAGCAAAGCAGATAAACCGCGCACTCGCGATCATCAGCAGCACTGCCAACGGCCAAACATAGGAAAAGCCCATGGCGTTAAACGATACGCCCAACAGCGCCAATAAAGCGCCTCCCAAAAGCCCGCCTACAATGCCATACAAAAACATATATCCCAAATGCTGCCGCATGGAAAAAGTCACGACCCCAAACATAGCCTTTTGCCGTTTGCGCGCCTGCCAATACTGCCACGCCACCAGCAGCATAATCATCCAAAACATCGGGTCCAGACAGACGCCAATCGTCTTGATCACAATAAACTCAAATATAGTCAGCCAAGAACTCATTTTTTCAGCCCTCCTTTGCTATTCAGATACTCTGCATGCTCCTCTTTATCCTGCTTTTTTTGCAAAAATAGCGGCAAAGCTTAACGCTTGCCGCTATTTTTCTCTTCCATCCTTGGCATCGCCGGCATTACGCTAGCGAAATTCCACATGCAATTCTTTACCCATCCCCTTAGCCAGGCGCTTAAGGAATTTGAGACTAGGATTGTAGTTTCCTGATTCCATTCTGCTAATATGCGCTTGATTAATACCAGTCTTTGCAGCCAACTCCTTTTGAGTCATCTTCAAAGCCGTACGACTTTCAATTAAGCTACGAACAAGCTCATACTCTGGAGCCAGATCATCGTATTCTTGTTTAAATTCAGGGTCTTGTAATCTTTTAGCTTTGTATTCTTTAAAGTTCATTTCAAGCACCTCCGCTCATAGTCAGCTTTATATTCCAATGCTCTGTTGATTTCTTTGCGTGGCGTCTTTTGCGTCTTCTTAATAAAGCCGTTTGTGAGAATAATTTTGTTCTCAATTAAAAAGAAGTAGAATATTCTAGCTTCATCCCTAGAAGCACTAATTCGCAATTCAAAAATACCACCTTCAATAGGCTTAGAATATGGTTCCCGCAACTCATTCCCTTTTTCTGAGAGAATATCAAGATCACGGATTGCCTTTGCACCCAACTTATTCGGAAGCGAATCAAGGAACTCTGCTACAGGACATTTATCATTTTCTGTACTGTAAAATTCAATAGTAAACACTTACAATTTTCCTCGCCACATCATATGTCATATATGCAATATTTTATTCTATTATTACACTAAATCCGAAGACTGTCAATTACATGTGTTCTCAGCTCTAACAATTTTCGATAAAAACAGGTTGCAAAATAGCGGCAAAGCTTAACGCTTGCCGCTATTTTCTGGGAGATACGTTTCACACAGAGTAACAGAAGGGCCAAAGAAAGGCCAGAGAAATACTTTTCCAGGAGATTGCGGGCGTTGCGTTCCTCGCAATGACGCACATTTTCACCAAGCAATCCCACTGCTTCCAATCCGCCTTTACTGTCATTGCGAACGCAGTGAAGCAATCTCCTTGTGCATTTTTAAATTAAAATCGTCCCTCGTAATCTTCTTGCATGCCCTCACTTTACTCCTGTTAAATACCGTTCTTCTCTGGCTTTTCCTCTATTACTCTGAGTTCCGTTCCTTCTCTGTTGTTATTTCTCCCGCAAAACCTCCAGAGCCTTATCCAACTGCGCATCAGCGCCGATCTCGCCGCGCCGTTCCCCGTTGCCTTCCACCACGACATCCGGCTCAATGCCGACGCCGTTAATCGACCGCTCCGCAGGAGTAAAATACTTGGCGATAGTCAATTTAATGGCTCCGTCGGAAAGACGGAAAATAGTCTGCACAGACCCCTTGCCAAAGGTTTTGGTTCCCACCAGAGTACCCGCATGTGTGTCCTGAACCGCACCGGCGACAATCTCCGACGCGCTGGCGCTGCCGCCATTTACCAAAACAGCCAATGGAATTGGCGGCGTTTCTAAATTCGAATTCCGTGTTTCCTTTTTACCGCTTCTCGTTACCATGGAAACCACCGGGCCCTTGGGCACTAAACGTCCGGCCACCTTGACCGATTCCTCCACAATGCCGCCGGGATTATTGCGCAGATCCAGTACAAGGCGTTTCATGCCCAGTTCCTCAAGTTCTTGATATTTTTTCAAAAAATCCGCGCCAGTATGCTCATTAAAGGTAGTAATCCGAATATAGCCGGTTTGCTCATCCAGCATTTTTCCGCCCACGGTCTTGATATCAATGATCGAACGAGTTAATGCAAAATCAATAACTTCTGATTCGCCTCGTTCAACAGACAACGTTATTTGCGAGCCTTCGGGACCGCGAATCTTGCCAACCGCTTCATCTAGCGGCATATTCTTGGTTTCCGCCCCGTCAATGCGCACAATGCGGTCCCCGCTTTTTATGCCGGCTTTTTCCCCCGGCGTACCTTCAATCGGCGATACGACAATCAAATGCTTGTCTTTCATGCCCACTACAATGCCGACGCCGCCAAAAGCCCCGGATGTCTCTACTTTAAATTCATTGTACAGCTTCTCATCCATATACACAGAATGAGGGTCTTCCAAAGAGCCAACCATGCCGCGGATCGCCCCGCTCATCAGCCGCTGCGTATCAATTCCTTCTACATATTGAGCTTGTACTGCTTTAAACGCCCGGAAAAATCGCAGCGCCTGCAACCCGTCTTCCGCCGAAAGACGGAAAACATACAATACCCCGCCCAAGGTGGCAAACATCGTCATGACCACCAGCAATACCGCGCCCACCCCTAATTTCCAGCGCCTCAATGGCTACACCTCATTTAAGAATTGAACAGGAGTAATCGGAGTAAAGGGAGGGCTCGAAGGAGGAATATTTTAAAACCTCTCTCTAGGTCCACATTTTCTCCGTACTACTGTACAGCTTCCCGTATTCTCTATTATTCAATCTGTTACTCAAAGAGATTGCCGCGTCGCTGGACTCCTCGCAATGACGCAAATCCCCCTGGCCCTGCAGGCCTTCCCCCTTTGGCAAGGGGGACTTCAACCCCTGCCTCCCTTGTCAAAGGGAGGTGCCGCCACAGCGGCGGTGGGATTTGACGCAAACCCGTACCCGTAACCCTCATTCATACCCTCACGAGACTCCGGTTCTCTTGTTCAAACCTTCGTACTCCGTAGCCCTCACTTTACTCCCTCTACTCCTGTTAAAATCCGTTCTTTCTCTTACAGGTAATTCAGCGGATTGACCGGCGAACCGTTTTGGCGCACCTCAAAATGAAGATGCGGCCCTGTGGAGTAGCCGGTAGAACCTACGCGAGAGATCAATTCGCCTTTGCGCACGCTTTGTCCTTCGCTTACAAGAAGCGCCGAGTTATGCGCATACAACGTCGTAATGCCATTACCATGGTCGATAATGACCGCTTTGCCATAGCCGCCCATCCAGCCAGCTTCAATCACCACGCCGCCGTCAGCCGCCACCACCGGATCGCCCGAATCGGCGCCGATATCAATACCACTATGGAAACGAGATGTGCCAAAAATCGGATGCGTCCGCCAGCCGAAGGGAGACGTAATCTCACCCGACGTCGGCCAAGCCAGCGCTCCCGTAGCCTGCGCCACGCGTCCGCTGCTACTGCGGCTGCGCAGGCGTTGTTCAATATCCTGTGACATAGCCATAAGCTCTTGATACGCCTGTTCTGCCGTATCCCGCTCGTTTACCGCCGAATCCAAGACTTTCTGTTTTTCCTGCTTACGCGAAGCAATTTGCAGCCGCTTTTCCTCAGCCGCCGCTTGCAGCTGCGAAATACGCTGATGATCTTGCTCCAGCTCCGCCCTTTTCTGCATCACAAAATCTCGTTCCGTACGCACTTGCAGCATCAGCTCGCTGTCTTGCGACAGAATACGCCGCAGCAATTCCATGCGCGTCGAAAAGTCATTAAAATCATGCGCCCCCAAGAGAACATCCAAATAGTTGATTTGACCATTTTCATAAATATCGCGCATGCGTTTATTCAAAATCACCACGCGCTTTGCCAGGCGCGCTTCCGTTTCGGCCAGCACCTTCTCGTTCGACTGAATCTGCTGCTTCGTTTGCGATAAGGCCGACGTAATGCCGTTGTACTCTTCCATAGCCGTATCCAACTGCACCTGCACTTGTTTCAGCTGCGTCGATACGCTGTCCACCTGCTGCTGTGCTTCCGAGGCGCGCTGACGCTGTTCGCGCATCTGCCGCTGCACGCTTTCCAAATCATCCTCCGAATACGCCCATACGGGTGTTAGAGACAATCCCAGCAAAGCTGCAGCCACTCCGGCCGCTGTCAGTTTACGCATTGTCAACATGACTACCTCCTGTATGTACAACAACCATGCTACACCTTCATAAACCGCCGCAACGATACGGCGCTGCCCAAGGCTCCTACTACCATGCCCACCGCCAAAAGAAGCAAACTAATTTGCAAAATAAAAGGATATTGCGGCAAAAGCGGCAAAAAGGCCAAGGACTCGTAAATGCGCTCGACCAGCAAGCCATAGGTCTGCGACAAAATCAGCACTGATAAGAGAGCGCCGCCAATTCCAAGCATAACCCCTTCGATCAGAAAAGGCCAGCGAATAAAACTATCTGTAGCGCCAACATACTTCATAATGCCAATTTCCTTGCGCCTCGCAAACACCGTAAGGCGAATGGTATTGGCAATGATGAAAATGGCCGCCAACGCCAGCAAGATAATCAAAATCAACCCGAACGTACGAATCAGCTTGGTCAAGGCAAAGAGCTGCTCGATGACCTCTTGACCGTATTTGGCGTTCTCCACGCCTTTGATCTCCCCAATCGCCTTTGCAACCGCCTTCACCTGCTCCGGTTTGTCTACCTTGACTTCAAAGGCATTGGGCAGAGGATTGGTTTCCCCCAAGGCGTTCAGGAGATTTTTCTGTTCTCCCAGACGTTCTTGAAAACGCTTCATAGCTTCAGCCTTCGTCACAAAAAGCACCTGATTGACTCCCTGCATTTTGGTAATGCGCGTGCCGATTTCCCGATGCTCATATTCCGACAAGCCATCCTGCAGATATACGGAAATCTGCACCTGCGACTCCAAAGCCGAAGCCAAATGGGTCAGATTCAAGACCAAAATCAAGAACATCCCCAGAATAAACAACGACAAAGCCATGGTGCTCACTGACGCTACGCTCATTAAGCCATTGCGCCGCATAGAAATAAAGGCTTCCCTGACAAAATACTCGAAGGTACTAATCTTCATAACCGTATACCCCTTTGGCCTCGTCACGAACAATACTGCTGCGTTCAATGGCGATAACCCGCTTGCGCATGGTATCCACTACGGTCTTATCATGAGTCGCCATTACAATCGTCGTGCCATTTTTATTGATGCGTTCAAAAATCTTCATGATTTCCCAAGATGTTTCCGGATCCAAGTTTCCGGTCGGTTCATCGGCAATTACTATCACCGGATTGTTAACAATCGCCCTGGCAATAGCCACACGCTGCTGCTCACCGCCGGACAACTCTGTCGGAAAGTTCCGCGCCCGATACCGCAGACCCACTAGCTCCAACACATGGTTGACTCGTTTTTGAATCTCCCTACGCGGCGCTTCAATAACCTGCATCGCAAAAGCCACATTTTCATAAACCGTACGATTAGGCAGCAACCGGTAATCCTGAAAAATAATACCCAAACTGCGGCGAAAATACGGCACTTCACTGGATTTCAACGCCGTCACATTGCGTCCGTTGACTACCAGTTGTCCTTGGGTCGGTAGTTCTTCTCTGAAAATCATCTTCGTAAAAGTCGTTTTTCCCGCTCCGGAAGGACCCACGACAAAGACAAATTCTCCTTTTTGAATATCCACATTGATGTCGCGCAACGCTACGATGCCGCTGTCGTAAACCTTGCCGACGTTCTTCATATGAATCAACGACTGTTCCCCCTACTACTCCTAAAAACTCTAAACATAGTCATATTTGACGTCTTCTCGAAAAACACCTGCTTCGCACGGGGAAATATTTTGGGGATACCAAGATTTGAACAAGAGAATCGGAGAACAGGAGAAGAAACGGAGATTGAACAAGAGTCCCGGGAGAATCTGAGGGTTCGAATGAGGGCTGCGCGATATTTTAATTTTTTGAATCCTACCGCCGCTATGGCGGCACCTCCCTTTGACAAGGGAGGCAGGGCTTGAAGTCCCCCTTGCGAAAGGGGGATGGCCCGCAGGGCCAGGGGGATTGATGAGCCCCGCGACGCGGCAATCTCCCAATAGTCATTGCCAAAATCCGTAGTTCTCCTGCGTGCCCTCCGGTTCTCGCCGCGACTCTTGTTCAAAAAATTCCTGTGGCCCTCACTCTACTCCCTATACTCCTGTTAAAAACCGTACTTCGTAACCCTCTTGCGTGCCCTCTATGGATGTCGGTTGCCATGCCGTCCATGGCATTTTCATTGGAGACCGGCGATTATTCCATCCTTGGCATCGCCGGCATTAGGTACATCACGTACCGTCAGTCGCATCCAGCGCCGTCGCCGGTTCTCTTGTTCAAAAATTCCCCATAGCCCTCACTCTACTCACTCTACTCTTGTTCAAATCCCGTTCCTAATGCCCAAAAAGGCAGGAAAGCCAATGGCCTCCCTGCCTTTTTTAGATTGCCTTTATTTTTTACGAGCCACAACGCGGCGTGCAGCTTCAGCTACGTCTGCTGCCGTCAAGCCGTATTTAGCCAACAGTTCTTTCGGCTTGCCGGATTCGCCAAAGGTATCCTTAACGCCAACGCGTTCCAGCGGCGCCGGAGCCTGTTCCGCCAGCACTTCCGCTACGGCGCTGCCCAAACCGCCAATAATACTGTGCTCTTCGCAGGTCACAATGGCGCCGGTTTCCTTGGCGGCGCTTACAACAGCCGCTTCGTCCAAAGGCTTCACGCTGGCCATATTGATCACCCGCGCCTGGATGCCTTCCGCCGCCAACATCTTAGCCGCTTCCAACGCAGCCATTACCATGACGCCGTTAGCAATCAGCGCTACATCGTTTCCTTCGGTCAATATGGCCGCCTTCGCCGGAGCAAAGACATAGCCTTCTGGACTGACGTTGTCCACGGACATGCGTCCTAAACGAATATAGACGGGTCCTTGATATTCCGCGGCCCAAGCAATAGCTTGACGAGTTTCTTCCTCGTCCGCGGGAACCAGGACTGTCATATTCGGCAGACTGCGCATAAGAGACACATCTTCAATCGCCTGATGGGAGGCGCCGTCTTCCCCTACGGTCAAACCAGCATGCGTCGCCGCCACTTTGACGTTCAGTTTTGGATAGCAAACCGAATTGCGGATCTGTTCAAACGCCCGCCCGGCTGCAAACATAGCAAAAGTAGAAACAAAAGGAATCTTGCCGCTGGCAGCTAAGCCCGCAGCCGTTCCCACCAAATTCTGTTCGGCAATGCCGACATTGAAAAACCGCTGCGGATACGCCTTGGCAAAGACATTCGTTTTAGTAGATTTCGACAAATCTGCATCTAAAACAACAATTTGTTCGTTTTTGCCGCCAATTTCCTTCAGCGCTTCACCGTATGCTTCACGTGTTGCTTTACCCATTTCTATTCACCCCGTTAATCCTGTAATTCGCTCAAGAATGTGCAGCACTCTTCTACCGAAGGCGCCTTGCCGTGCCAATCCACGACATTTTCCATCTTGCTGACGCCCTTGCCTTTTACCGTGCGAGCGATAATGACCGACGGCTTGCCTTGCGCCGTTTTGGCTTCTGCCACTGCACGATACAGATCCTGCAAATCATGACCGTCGGCAATGATAACATTCCAGCCAAAGGCTTCAAATTTCTTATCAATCGGCAACGGAGAAAGGACTTCCGCTACCGGTCCGTCAATCTGCAAACCGTTGAAATCTACAAAAGCAATCAAATTGTCCAGCTTATAATGGGCCGCAAACATAGCTGCTTCCCAGACCATGCCTTCTTCCAGCTCGCCGTCGCCCAGCAATGCGTAAATACGACGCGCGCTACCGTCTAAACGAGCGGCCAAAGCCATGCCGTTCGCCGCGCTCAAGCCCTGTCCCAAAGAACCGGTGGACATTTCGATGCCCGGCAGATCTTTGCGGCTGGGATGTCCCTGCAAGCGCGAATTGATGCGCCGCAGCGACAGCAGCTCTTCTACCGGGAAAAAGCCTTTTTCCGCTAAAGTGGCGTACAATACCGGTGCTGCATGACCTTTGGACAAAACAAAACGATCCCGCTCTGCATCGTCTGCCTTAGCGGCATCGATATTCATCACCTTGAAATAGAGCAGCGTCAAAATATCAGCTGCCGACAAGGAACCGCCGGGATGCCCCGACTGCGCCTCCGTCACCATCGAAACAATATGCCGACGAATCGCCTTGGCGCGTTTCGCCAAATCCGCCACTTCCTGGGCACTTAAGTTAGCCACTGTCATATCCCCCTAATTACTATTGAACAGGAGTAAAGTGAGTAGTGGGAGGGTCCCCTTTTTCTCTTCACTCTTATTCTACTCAACTTTCGCAGCAGGAAATTGGGAAATAAGCCTTGATGTAATTGGGCAAGGCCGCCATCCAGTTGTATAGTTGCTTTTCGATGAAAGCAGAAAGCTTTTTTGAAGACTTCTTCTTCACTTCG
>NZ_JAQUZF010000109.1:0-8573 GCF_028691475.1 Anaeromusa sp. | reverse complement strand
TTTAGCAGATGGAGTGATGCTGTGAGCCAGTTGAAAGATATTCGCAGACAATTGCAGAAAGAGTTAGGCCAGAGAGAAGTAAATTTGCTGCAAAAAGGTTATTTTCGGGCGGCAGTGGTAGTGCCGTTGTTGGAGATGCACGGTGAACCGACGGTTCTCTTCCAGGTACGTTCTAGCCAGATGTCGTGGCAGCCGGGCGATATTTGCTTTCCTGGCGGGCGAGTGCAGATGGACGAGACGCCTTGCCAAGCGGCCCGGAGGGAAATGGCGGAAGAGCTGGGCGTAGATGAAGATTGCCTAGACTTGTTAGGCGAATTGCCGGAAGTGGCGAGCCCGATCGGGGTGTGGCTGCATCCCTATGCAGGGGTACTTCGAGATTGCCGGAATCTGGAATTGCAAGCAGAGGAAGTAGCAGAGATCTTTTGCATCCCTCTTGCAGAACTGCTGGCGATGACGCCGGAAGTGGGACGCATGGAAATGGCGACAAAACCTATGCCGGGATTTCCGCACCATTTACTCCCTGAGTATTCCAAAGAATGGCGGCGTCGAGGTGAATATGACGTTTATTTTTACGTTTGGAAGGAACGGGTCATCTGGGGTTTGACGGCGCAGGTACTGAAAAATTTTTTGGATGTGTGCCGCAAGGCACAGGCATAAAAATAAAACCGCCGCAAAGGCGGCGGTAAGTTTCTTAGGCATGTGAAGGTAAAGTTGCAATTTGCCAGTCTTGGCCGTGAATGAAATCGTTGTAGATTTCCGTAAGGCTTTCAAAAACAGAGGCGCGTTTGATAGTTCGTTTTCTTGTGAGGACTGCGAATTTGAACCAATTTCCTTCGCGGGATAACTGCACCAAAGTTTGGTTGATGCGCAATAAAATACTTTTGCTGGGAGACTGCAAGAGAGCGTCTTCCAACTTACGGACGGCAGGTCCGTCGAGAGGCGGGAGCACGCGGGCTGTAGTTTCTTTCATGACGCATGCACTTCCTTATTTCATATTGGGAACCCTATGGCGGTTCCTTAAGGCTTGGCAGTATTATACCATAGCAGCGCATTTCTTTCATTTGAGAAAAACGTCGCGAAATGAAAGAGCAAGGCTGTTGATTGAGAATAGCATAGCTAGAGAGGCGCTGTGTAATTTTCAGATAAAATAGATTTTAGGGCTAAATTAGTGCTAAGTGTAAAAATAGCAGAACCTAAGGAGGTACTGAAAATGCAGACAAAGGTGTTTGGCGTAGAAGGCATGAGCTGCGGGCATTGCCAGCAAGCCGTGGAAGCAGCGGCCTTAGCTGTTACTGGAGTCCAGAAAGCGACAGTGCAGTTGGAGGATAAAACGTTGACGGTGACCTATGACGAAAGCAACTTTCAAGTGGTGGAACTTGTTGCGGCTATTGAAGATGCGGGATTTGAAATGGGACAATCTTGACGGTGATGAGTCTTTTTTGATATAGTAAGGGAAGCCCCCAGACGAGGGGGCTTCTTTTGTAATGGAATTTGCAGACAGCGCCGAAAGGAGGATTTGCTTCGTGCCTAATCTGGAGCAACGGTTGGAGCAGCGGCGTGTATCGAAAAATAGAGAGCAAAAAAAGAGTTTGATTAAATGGGCGGCGCTTTTTTTAGCGGTCTTTTTTCTTACGTTAGGAGTTGCCTTTCTCTGGTTTTCTTCCGGTGCGTTAAACGGAAACAAACAGAAAAAAGCGGATGACAAATTTTTGGCATTTCAGGATAAGATTAATATTATGGTAATGGGGGTTGACGAGCGGGCCGATGATGTGGGGCGTTCCGATACTCTGATGGTTTTGACGATTGATACGAAAACCAAGGGCGTTTCGATTGTAGCCATTCCCAGGGATTCACGTGTAAAAATACCGGGCCATGGCTATGATAAGATTAATCATGCTTATGCTTTGGGGGGCCATTCTTTGTCAAAGCAGGCGGTAGAACTGCTGCTGGGAGTCCCGATCGATCATTATATTATCGTCAACATAGCTGGCTTTAAGCGGATTGTAGACGCTGTAGGCGGCTTGGATATTGATGTGGAAAAACGTATGTATTACAGCGATCCCTGGGATGATGACGGTGGTTTGTTCATTGATTTGCAGCCGGGGATGCAGCATTTGGATGGCAAAACAGCCATTCAGTATGTACGTTATCGTGATGAAGAAGGCGATATCGGCCGGGTGGAGCGGCAGCAGCATTTTCTGCGGGCGTTATTGGATCAGTTGGCAAGTCCTGGGGTGATTCCTCGGATTCCAGGGATTATTCAAAGCGTCAGCAATGCGGTGAAGAGTGATTTGTCGACAGCAGAGATGCTGAATTTGGCCAAAATTATTAAAGATGCCAAGACGCAAGGGCTGCAATCTTATATGGTCCCCGGCAAACCAGCTTATATTGAAGATATCAGCTATTGGCTGCCTGATATTGTCGCTTTGCGGCAGCATATGGCGCAGGTCTTGGGCGCTTCAGCCAGTGAACGGTATCAAGCAACTACGCGGCAGGAAGCCGATGAATACGCAGGAACCCTACCGAAAAATATCAAAGTAGTGGATGCACCTAAAAGCCCGACAAAACCGAATGACACGACAAGGGCGACCGAGCCTGTGAGTCCGAAAACCCCGACGGCGACCGGACGAATTCGTGTTAGTATAGTCAATGGCAGCGGCAGCGCCGCTGCTGGAGATAGAATGGCGGCTACCTTGCGTCGCCAAGGGTTTGACGTGGTTGGCGTTTCCTTTGGTTCGGCGCGCAGTAACACCGTTGTTATCAGTAATTCCAATGACAACAGCGTTATAAATAGGTTAAATAGCTTGCCTTTTGATTATGCCTTGCAAATCAGCCGCAATGAAGGCGGCAGTACCCAAGCGACAGTGATTGTCGGTAAGGATTTTGCCGAACGCTGATGGCTTCGGGGAGGTGTAGGACCATGGTTTTATACCCAATTAATCTGCATTTGGCCGAGTGTCCGGTTTTGGTAGTTGGCGGAGGTCAGGTGGCGGAACGAAAAATAAATACCTTGGTAGCTGCCAAAGCTGCTATTACCGTTATCAGCCCGGAGCTTACGCCCGGGCTGCAGGTGTTGGTGAAAAATGGGGCTATTCGATGTTGGCCGCGTACGTATGAGACTGGCGATACAGAGCCTTTTTTTCTTGTGTTTTGCGCGACAAATCGGCGCGAGGTAAACCAAAACGTGGCTAGGGAGGCTCGCGAACGGGGCAAACTGGTCAATGTAGCAGATGGACCGGAGGAAGGAAATTTCAGCCTTCCAGCACAGGTGCGCCGCGGAGATTTGCTGCTGACTGTTTCAACCGGCGGGCAGAGCCCGGCGCTGGTTCGCAAGCTGCGTCGGGAGCTGGCGGAACGCTATGGGCCTGAATATGGGGCGCTGCTTTTGTTGTTAGGACGCATTAGAGAGGAAATGAAAGAGCATTTTGCCACGTCTCGTGAGCGTGAGCTTTTTTGGCGCTCGGCGTTGACTGACGAGGTACTAGACGAGTTAAGGTCTGGAAATTTGAAAGAGGCGGAGGAACAGATTCGACATGCAGCTAGTGGTATTGGGACTCAACCATAAAACCGCGCCTGTTGAGGTACGGGAATGCTTTTCTTTTTCTGAGGAGCAATTGCGTCTGGCTTTAAGGCGCCTTAGGGATCAGGAAATCGTCGAGGAATGTGTGTGGCTGTCTACGTGCAACCGGACGGAGCTATATGCCATTGTTGAGGATGCGGAAGAAGCCTATGAGCCTCTGAAAGAGGTGATGACGCGCATGGCCACAGGGCAGCAGCGCCCGGATGATTATGTCTTTTATCATTGTGATCAAGATTGCATTAAGCATCTCTTCCGAGTGTCCTCGAGTTTGGATTCGCTGGTAATTGGCGAAGGGCAAATTTTGAGTCAAGTAAAAAAAGCGTATTCCATGGCACGAGATGCAGGTACCACTAGCACGGTGTTGAATACGCTGTTTCACCGGGCGATTACGGTAGGTAAAAAAGTGCGAACCGTGACTCGCATTGCTTATAATGCCGTATCGGTGAGTTATGCTGCTGTAGAAATGGCTAAAAGCGTTTGCGGCGAGATGGAGAAAGTGAAAGTCTTGCTGTTGGGCGCGGGGGAAATGGGAGAACTGACCGCGAAGCACTTAGTGGCCAGCGGCGTGCAAACTGTATTTGTATCGAATCGCCGTTATGAGCGGGCGGTGGATTTGGCGAAACGTTTTCATGGCGAGGCTGTCCCCTTTGAATCCTTTTTGCAGCGCGCCGTTGATGCGGACATTATCATTACCTCTACAGGGGCGCCGCATTACATGATTCGCGCCTGGGATATGGCGCACATTATGCCGAAACGCCAAGGGCGGCCGATTGTATTGATCGATATTGCCGTGCCGCGGGACGTAGAGCCAGAGACAGCGGCCATTCAAGGCGTGACCTTGTATAATATTGATGATTTGGAAGCGGTTGTTGAATCCAACTTGCGCCTAAGAGAGCAGGAAGCGAAAGCCGCTGAGGAAATTATTGAAAAAGAGCTGACTGAGCTTGTGTCGAAGTTTCGCTACCTGTCCTTTCAGCCTGTTATGGCGCGTTTAGCGGACAAGGCGGAGCATATTCGTCAGCGGGAAATGAAACGCGCCTTGACGAAACTGCCGGATTTACCGCCGGAAGAGATGAAAATCATGGAGAGCATGTCACGCATGATTATTCGCAAGATGCTGCGCGACCCCATGGTTCGCCTCAATCAGGCTGCAGGCAGTGAACAGGAAGAATACTATCTGGAAGCCATTCGGGAATTATTCAAATTGGATGCAATAGGAGAGGGGAAACATTGTGAGGCAAAGGCTTGTTATCGGTACGCGCGGCAGTAAGCTAGCTCTTTGGCAGGCGGAACACATTGCAGAACGCCTGCGGCAGGAGCATGCCGGGCTGGAAGTAGAGTTGAAACGAATTGTTACGACCGGCGATAAAGTATTGGATGTGCCTTTGGCCAAGATTGGCGGCAAGGGCTTGTTTACCAAAGAGTTGGAAGTGGAAATGCTAAGCGGGCAGATTGACTTGGCGGTACATAGCTTGAAAGATATGCCGACAGAGCTGCCGGAAGGCTTATGCCTAGCGGCCATTACCGAACGGGCTGACGCTGGCGATGCCTTGGTCAGCCGTGAGTATGCTTCCTTAGAAGCATTGCCATTGGGCGCCACGCTGGGAACGAGCAGTCTGCGGCGCAAAGCGCAGCTTTTGCGGTTGCGGCCGGATTTGAAGATGGTTGACCTGAGGGGCAATTTAGATACGCGCCTGAAGAAAGTGCAAACGGGAGAGCTGGACGCTATTGTGCTGGCGGCAGCGGGGCTGAAGCGTTTAGGCTGGGAGCAGGAAATCGCGGAAATCTTAAAACCGGAAATCTGCTTGCCTGCAGTGGGACAAGGCTGTCTGGCAGTGGAAGCGCGAGCTGATGATGCTGAGGTTTTGTCGTTGCTGGCGTTTTTAAATCATAAGCCTTCAAGAGTGGCTGCAGAAGCGGAACGGGCTTTTTTACGCGAAGTGGAAGGCGGCTGCCAGGTGCCTGTAGGCGTATATGCTCAAGAAGAGCAAGGTCAGCTGACGGTTACAGCGGTTATACTGACTTTGGATGGCAAAGAATGCTTAAAAGCCCAGAAATCAGGCTGTAACGAGGATGCGGCAAAACTAGGAGTTGCCTTGGCCAAGCAATTATTGGCTGCAGGGGGCAAAGAGATTTTAGCGGAATTGATGCAAAGCGAGGGAGTATAGATGACACAGCCAACAGTGTATTTGGTCGGAGCTGGCCCTGGAGATTATAAATTGATTAGCGTGCGCGGTCTGGAACTCATTCAGCGAGCGGAAGTGCTGGTGTATGACCGACTGGCTGATGAGCGTCTGCTTGGTCATGCTAGAAAAGACGCGGAGTTTATTTACGTGGGTAAAGCCTCCAGCAATCATGCCATGCGCCAAGAGGATATCAACCAGCTTTTAGTGGACAAGGCGAAGGAAGGCAAGGTGGTAGTCCGCCTTAAAGGGGGCGACCCCTTTGTTTTCGGCCGCGGCGGCGAAGAAGCGCTGACCTTGCGCGCTGCTGGCATTCCTTTTGAAATCGTGCCTGGCATTACTTCGGCTATTTCGGTTCCGGCTTATGCGGGTATTCCGGTTACCCACCGAGGTATTGCCACTTCCTTTGCAGTAGTGACTGGTCATGAGGATCCTACTAAAGGGGAATCTTCTATGCGTTGGGATAAATTGGCTACAGGGACAGATACGCTGGTCTTTTTGATGGGCGTAGAAAACCTGCCTCATATTACGGCCAAGCTGATGGAACATGGACGCTGCGGTGAAACACCGGCCGCGGTCATTCGCTGGGGTACTAAAGCGGAGCAGGAAGTGTTGGTGACGACTGTGGCGACGGCAGCAGCCGATGTGGCGGCAAAGGGTTTGACGCCGCCAGCTATCTTTTTGGTAGGGGATGTTGTTTCTCTGCGGGACGAATTGGCATGGTTTGATCAGCGCCCTTTATTCGGACAGAAGGTGTTGGTGACGCGGGCGCGCGAGCAAGCCAGCTTGCTTACGGCACGCTTGGAAGAATTAGGCGCTCAATGTGTGGAAGCGCCGGCCATTCAGATTCAACCGCCTGCAAGCTATGAGCCAATGGATGCGGCTATTCGGGAGTTGCAAGGTTATGACTGGCTCATTTTTACCAGCGTCAACGGTGTAGAGTATTTCTTCAATCGCTTGGCGGAGCAGGGCAAAGACTCTCGGGCGCTGGCAGCCGCCAAAGTAGCGGCTATTGGCGTAGCAACGGCGAGCAAGCTGGCGGCTTATGGAATTCAAGCGGATGTAGTGCCGGTGGAGTTTAGGGCGGAAGGTATTATTGAAGCCCTAGAGGGAAAAGTGAAGCCAGGTATGCGCGTGCTGATCCCCAGGGCCACTGTAGCTAGGGAGTTGCTGCCTGAGCAGTTGCGCGACCAAGGATTATCGGTGGATGTGGTCCCTGCGTACCGTACGGTAACCGCGAAGGCGGACGGTGAGGGCCTAAAAGCTTCCTTGGAAGCGGGAGATTTTCAATGGGTGACCTTTACAAGTTCTTCTACAGTAACGAATTTGTTGAAGCTATTGGGCGAAGATGGCGCAGCCTTGCTGAAAAAAGCGAAGGTGGCTTGCATCGGCCCGATCACGGCGGAGACTTGCTTGGAACATGGCATTGGACCGGACGTTATGGCCGGAGAATATACGATCAAGGGACTGGCGGAAGCCATTCTTACATTTTACGGCAAGGAGATGTAATTCATGTACCATCCGTATTTGCGTCCTCGGCGACTGCGCGTTAGCGAAGGCTTGCGCGCTATGGTGCGGGAGACGGTGCTTCACGTAGAGGATTTGGTATATCCGTTGTTTTTAGTACCTGGAGAGAAAATTAAAAAGGAAATTCCTTCTTTGCCGGGGCAATATCACTTATCAGTGGATCAAGCGGTGCTGTTGGCGCAAGAGGCATGGAATTTGGGGATTCGCTCGGTGCTGCTTTTTGGGCTTCCGTCTTATAAGGACGAGCAGGGCAGCAGCGCCTGGGACTTGCAGCAGCCGGTACAGCAGGCCATGACGGCGATTAAAAAAGCCTTGCCGGAGATGGTGGTTATTGGCGATGTTTGTCTTTGTGAATATACCAGCCACGGTCATTGCGGGCTGTTGGACGGCGAAACCGTGGATAATGACCCGACCCTGGCTCTTTTGGCCAAGGTAGCGGTCAGCCAGGCTCAAGCCGGCGCGGATATTGTCGCTCCTTCAGATATGATGGACGGTAGGGTGCAGGCCATTCGCGAGGCATTGGATGACGCTGGCTTTGCGCAGGTGTCGATCATGAGTTATGCGGTGAAATACGCTTCCGCCTATTATGGGCCATTTCGGGACGCTGCGGATTCAACGCCGCAATTTGGGGACCGCCGCAGCTATCAAATGGACCCGGCCAATGCCAGGGAGGCGCTGCGCGAAGCGGCTCTAGATGCGGAAGAAGGAGCAGACTTTCTGATGGTCAAGCCGGCGTTAGCGTATCTGGATATTGTGCGTCAGATCAAGGATACGTATTTGCTGCCGTTGGCAACGTATAATGTCAGCGGTGAATACGCCATGGTCAAAGCTGCAGCGCAGCAGGGCTGGATTGACGAGAAGAAAATTGTTCTAGAAACGTTGGTTTCGATGAAACGAGCCGGAGCGGATATTATTATTACCTACCATGCCATGGACGCAGCCAAGTGGCTGCTAGAGAATCAGTAAACAAAAGAGAGGTAAGTACTATGAGCTTTTCTTTGCAGCGATCCCAAGAAGCCTTTGTTGCAGCTAAAGCCTGCATTCCCGGAGGGGTAAACAGCCCGGTGCGTTCGTTTCGCAGCGTTGGCGGGACGCCTCCTTTTATTGCGCAAGCGCAGGGCGCCTATATAGAAGACATTGACGGCAATCGTTATATTGACTACATTGGCTCCTGGGGGCCGATGATTTTGGGTCACGCCCACCCGCAAGTCACTGAAGCGCTGGAGAAGGCGATTCGGAAAGGCACCAGCTATGGCGCGCCGACGCTGTTGGAAACAGAGCTG
>NZ_JAQUZF010000108.1:1938-8825 GCF_028691475.1 Anaeromusa sp. | reverse complement strand
TCGTATTTCCAGCTGCAAAATAGAAAAGCCGCCAGCTGCGGCTTTTTGCTATACCCGAATTTATAGACTGAAACAGGAGGAATGGCAAGGGTTTGTGGATAACGAACCGCGAAATACACGAAAAACGGGAAAGAGCTTTTCTATTGTTTAAAGAAGAAACTCTTGTTCCACTTCCCCTAAATGATGCAAAAGCTGATAGGCCACAAGCGCCAATTGCCAAGAGCGGCGACAGCGCAGATACTTAAAGTCCAAATCCAAAATGCGCACACGGTCCAAGGCGTCACAATCCTTAAATAAGAAGAAAAGATATTTGATGCGCGCCTGCTCGGCAGCCGGCATTTCTCCTAAAGCTTTTACGCCGCGCTGATCCGCAATGCAGTGCCAGCGCATAATAAACTGCAAAGCCCGCAAATCTTCCGGTTCTAGTTGCTCTTGCACCGCAACAAGCTTCTTCATTTTCTCAATGCTATCCGCCCCGTGACGCTCGCACAAGGCGTCATGGCTGCGTCCAATGTCATGGAACGCCGCCGCATACAGCAGTACTTTCCGGTCCTTCGCCGATAACTGCTCCAAAAAGGAAAGGAAAAATGAATGCAGCAGCACCCGTTTCATATGACTGATACCGTGAATGCTTTCGGGCCGATGAAACTGCCGACGCAAAATTGACTCATCCCCAGCCAGCAGGCGATACTCCTCCAGCAAGTCGGTATTAACCACCTGCGGCCAAAAAGTCCAAAAAGAATAAAAGCTGTCCAGACGATGAATGGCGCTGCGCGTGCCGTTATGAGTGACCGCCTCGTAAAGCTGCCCGTCAGCCCCAAGCTGCGCCGTCCTATATAAAGCCAGATGCAAATCTGGCGTCCAGGCGTCACCGCCGCTCAAACCAGAAGGATTTTCCAGGGCGGCCTTAAATACTTTGCTGCCGTCCGCATTATTCAATGCCCGCTTTTCCAATGCTCTCACCGCCTAGATTGTGTGTTAGCCGTATCAAGGAACCTGCAGCACCCGATGCAGCTGTACGCCTACGCGCCACAGTTTCTGAGGGTTGGCTCGTACCAATTCTAAAGCCCGCAAAGCCGAAGCTGGCCGTCCGCCCTCCACCTGCAGATATACCCGTCCTTCCGGGACTAAGGCGTCTTGAATGTGCTCAACCTGCAGCTTTTCATCCACCACGTATTTCAGTTCATCCGCATGACAAATTACGACATACGCAGCATCCGGCTTAGGGGAAACGGCAATCCAGTCAATGCCCCACTCAGCCGGCACCTCTTGAGTGCCATTCGTCTCCAGGGCCACTTCATGCCCACGCGCATGCAACGCCGCTGCTAAAGGCCCTAAATCATGCAATGTCGGCTCGCCGCCGGTGATAATGACTCGCCGCACATCGCGCGGCAGCTGCAAAAGAATGTCCGAAATTTCCATTTCCTTCGCCCCTGCTGCCGTTTGCGAATGGGCCGTATCACACCAGGAGCAGCGAAGGTTGCAGCCGCCCAGGCGCACAAAAGACGCCAACGTCCCTTGATAGCAGCCTTCTCCTTGAATGCTGCTGAACAGATCTAACACTGGATATTTCATACCTTGCCTCCCGGACGGCGTTGCTGCAGATAAGCTGCAAGCCCCTTGGACCGCAAAAGGCACGACGGACAAGCGCCGCAGCCCGCGCCAGGAATACCATGATAACAAGTCACCGTTTTTTCGGCAATATACTCCAGTTTGCCCATTTGATCCGCCATTTCCCAAGTTTGCGCTTTATCCAGCCACATCAGCGGCGTATGCAAAACAAAGTCATCCGCCATGGCTAAGTTCAAAGTGACATTTAGTGACTTAATAAAAATATCCCGACAGTCTGGATAGCCACTGTAATCCGTCTCACATACGCCGGTCACGATGTGGCGCAGTCCGTGCCCTTTGGCCAAAACACCGGCAAAAGACAAGAACAGCAAATTACGCCCCGGCACAAAGGTAGAAGGAAGCTCACCTTCTTGCCCTCCCTCAACAGGGATTTCCTCACGGGTCAATGCATTCGGGGCCAGCTGATTCAGCAGCGCCATATCCAGCACCGTATGCTTTACCCCAAGTTCTGCGGCAATCTGCCGCGCATGCTCAATTTCACTGCTATGGCGTTGCCCGTAATCAAAAGTAACAGCTTCCACCCGCTCAAATCGCTCCAGCGCCCAAAACAAGCAAGTAGTGCTGTCTTGTCCGCCGCTGAAAACCACTAAAGCGCCTTGGCCCTGTTTCATTTTCCAGTCTCTCCTTCTACCCATTCGCTATGTGCGGCATAAGCGCTGTGATTATGAATGGACTCAAAGTTTTCACATTCAATATCAAACCAGAGTACGCCCTTAAGGCCGCGAAACAGCAAAATCAAATCACGAATCACGTCTTCAACAAATTTAGGGTTTTCATAGGCCTGCTCGGTAACAAATTTTTCATCCTGCCGTTTGAGCAGTGAATACACTGGCGCACTCCCTTGGGCCTCCATAGCCGCCACCAGGTCTTCCAACCAATGCAGCACCCCGGGTCGGCAACGCAAACGCGCCCGCATCATGCCGCGCTGATTATGCGCGCCATAGCGAGATATTTCCTTGCTGCACGGGCATAAAGAGGTAAAGGGAACTTCCACGGAAAGAATAAAATCAAAAGTTCCATCTTCGTCATAGGCCGCTTCAAAAGAACAATTATAATCGACTAAACTGCGAATGCCGCTCACTGGCGCCGCTTTTTCAATAAAATAGATAAACGAAAAACATACATGCGCCCGGCTAGCTTGCAGCCTAACACAAATATCTTTTGCCATGTCCTCTAGTTCCACCATGGAAACCGGCTTGTTTCGCCATGCATCCAGGACTTCCAAGAACCGGCTCATATGAGTACCTTTATAGTCATGAGGCAAATCCACTGCCGCATCAATGGTAGCGACAACATGTTGAAATCCTCCGGCCTTCGTTCGAATAGAAAAAGGCAAACGAACTCCTTTTACCCCTACTTTTTGCAGTGAAACCCCTCTATGATCGATTGAACTTTGCACGTCATCCAACTGAATTTGCCCTCCTGTACAGTGATTCTTCATTTCATCTTAACACATCTGTTCAAGCAAAGACAAGAAAGCCGGCCACTTCCGTGGCCGGCGCCTGTATTCCCCTAGAAGAAGCGTCGTGTCAAGCCGCGCTGTCGACTCCAGGACTCGACCAAACCGGTTAAAACCACCGGAGACTTCTGCAGTTCTTCAATACCGCTGCAGCCAGACAAAAGCAGCAATTGCCGAATCTGCATTAATAAAGCTTGCCACTGCTCGACAGCAGCCTTCAAGTCGCCAGACCACACCAGCCGCAGTGCCGGCGCTGCCAATGCGACCGCATCGGCTCCCAAGGCTAAAGCCTTTACAACCTCCAGCGCCGTTCGCACGCCTCCGGAAGCAATTAAAGCCGCTCTTTGCCGCTGCACTACACTGCCGGTTTCCAACAGGGAACAGGCTGTAGGAATGCCCCAGGCCAAAAGATCTTCAGCTAAAAACTCATTTTTCCGTTTGCCTTCAATGGCAATGAAGTTCGTACCGCCGGAGCCGCCTATATCTAAGGCCGCCGCCCCACAGCCAAGAAGGGACTCTGCCGCTTCTCGCCGCATGCCGCAGCCCACTTCCTTGACGATCACCGGGACCGATACGGCGCTGCAAATAGCGGCGATGTTATCCCGGTAATTGCAGAAATCGCGGTCTCCTTCCGCCATAAATAGCTCCTGCGCCACATTCAGATGCAGCTGCAAGGCCGCTGCGTCAAGCATTTCAACAGCCATGACCGCTTGCGCCGGCGTTGCATACGCTCCTAAATTCGCCCACACCGTTCCCTGGGGCAAATGCCGCCGCACAACGCGAAAGGTTTCTGCAAGCTCAGGCTCCTCCACCGCGGCGTATTGCGAACCTACGGCCAATACGCTTTGCGTCTCTCTCGCCAATACAGCCAGGCGCTCATTCAGGTACGTCACATCCTGAGCGCCGCCTGTAAGAGCATTAATAATTAAAGGATGCGTCAAGGTCTGCTTTCCTACGGAGGTAGCAAGCGAAATTTCCGTCAAGGACAACTCAGGCAGACAATGATGCAGCAGCTGTACATCCTGAAACCCATTTTCCGCCGGCCCATCTGACAATTCCAGCGCACAGCGCACATGGTCTAACTTGCGCGACTGCCTGGTAGACTGCATCTTATTTCTCTTCTTCAGCAGCTAAACGTTCACCAATAGTCGCTTGCGCCGGCTCTGCCTGCGTGTCGATGAAAGAGCTGAATTCCTCCCGCTCCGTCTCTTGCTGCGCCTGAGAAATACTAAGACCAATCCGCTTTTGCTCTTTTTCCACACGAATCACTTTGACGACAACTTCTTGGCCGATGGAAACAACTTCTTCCGGTTTGTTTATACGTTGCTCCGCCATTTCAGAGATATGCACAAGGCCTTCAATATCGCCATGAATTTTTACAAAAGCGCCAAAGGGCATTAATTTGGTCACAACACCCTTTACCAGCATGCCTTCCTGCAATTCTTCCACCGCATCCATCCAGGGATCCCGCTGTGTTTGCTTCAGGCTTAGAGAAATCCGTTTAGCCGCCGCATCTACCTTGAGCACCAACACATCCACTTCATCGCCAACCTGCACGACTTCTTGCGGTGATTTAACATGATGCCACGACAAATCCGAAATATGAATCAACCCGTCAACACCGCCGATATCGACAAAAGCGCCGAAATCAGTAAGACGGCGTACAACACCGTGTACAACCTGATTGGGTTCGATCGAACCGTAGATTTCTTCTTCTTTTTGTTTGCGTTCACTTTCTAAAATGATCTTCCGAGACAAAACGATACGCTTTTTGCCCCGGTCAATCTCAATCGGCACAACTTGAATCGTCTGGCCGATATATTCACCTAGGTCACCTACAAAACGCAGATCAATATGAGACGCAGGGATAAAGCCCCGAATCCCAAATACAGCTACCGAAAGACCGCCTTTCACCTCGGCAGTAACCGTAACTTGCAACGGGCTTTTTTGCTCCAGAGCTTCCTCCAAGCGGTTCCAGGCAACCTGTTCATCAGCGCGACGCTTAGACAGAAGTACTTGGCCGTCCTCATTATCTGCGTTCAACACGTAAACATCAATCTCTTCGCCATCTTTCACCAAGTCCGAAGCTTGGGCCGGTGCGGGATAAGCCAATTCTTTCAAAGGAATAACGCCTTCCGCCTTATAGCCGATATCAACAAACACTTCATCACGGCGAATTCCTACGACGGTTCCTTTAATCACCATGCCCCGTTCAATTTTCTCCGCTGTTTGGGCCAACATTTCGTTAAAATCTTGCATTTTCCTGCAAACCTCCTCAATAATCCAATCCGGCGTTGATGCTCCGGCGGTAACTCCTGCGGTATCTACATCAATAAACCAAGCCGGTTGTAATTCTTCCGCCGTTTCTATATGATATACCTTTGTTCCCGCCCGGGCGCAAAGTTCGGCTAGACGATTCGTGTTGGCGCTGTTTTTTCCGCCTACCACTATAATTATCTGCGCTTGAGATGCCAGCTGCAACGCAGCTTGCTGCCGCTGCTCTGTGGCCGCGCAAATCGTCCTGTCCACTACGGTATCGGCTGACTTAGCCGATACAATGGCTACCAGTTCCGCAAACAAATCCGTAGCAAAGGTTGTTTGGGAAACAACGCCTATTTTTTCATATTCAGGCAACGCTTCGGCTTCTTCCTTATTTTCCACTACTTTCGCCTGGCGCTGCGCCCATTCCAGAATGCTTTGCACTTCCGGATGCCTCTGTTCGCCAACAATAATGACTTGGCGTCCCTCCTGAAAAAACCGCGCCGCCGCCTGCTGCGCTTTTTGCACATGCGGACAAGTAGCGTCAACCACATTCAATCCTTTGCTTTCCGCTTCTTGATACACGCTCGGTCCTACGCCATGAGAACGAATGACAACAGTCCCTGTCGAAAACTCCGCTAAAGAGGATGCCACGCCGACTCCTTGTTTTTGCAAACGTTCTACCACTTGAGGATTATGAATGATCGGCCCCAATGTCGCCACCGGACCGTTCGTATTCTTGCATTTTTCCGCCATCTCGACGGCCCTGCGCACACCATAGCAAAAACCATAATGTTCTGCTGTTATTATTTTCATAAAGTTACACTTGAACCTCCTGAGCAAAGATACTAATACTTTTATAAAATTCGCTGACTGAACGAGAAATCCTTTTTTACTGCATTATTTTTACAAAAAAGAGAAACAAATATAAGAAAAACCGCTACGCGGTCCTTAGAAAATAACGTCACACAGAGTAACAGAGAAAAGCCAGAGGAATAATGCGAGGGAACGTATGAGGTTACGATGGCCGTGACTGTATTTGAGACTTTTGGGGAGCAAGACGGTCCGCAGGATGCAAAAACAGGAGACGACGGAGAAAAGTTCCGTATGTCTGAGCGCCAGCGAGTTCGCGGAACTGCCGTCGCCTCCTATTTTTGAGAGTCGCGCGGAAACCTTGTCTCAAATACAGTTATGCCACCGTTTATACAGAACCTCCAGTCCCTTAAAACCCCTTTCGCGTTGTTCGTGTATTTCGCGGTTCGTTATCCCCGCCATTTCTTCTATCTCAGCCTCTCAAGACTTATATACTCTGGTATAGAAAAAGGGCCCGAGTCCAGCAGCAAGCCAGACCCGGGCCCTCTCTTTGATCCTTTAACTAGACATCAAGGAGTCACGTTGGGTTGTGTTTTTCCATACTCGCAGAAGTTTTGGATTTCCGTATTCATGCCGACCGGTTTATCCGTCTTCAGCAATTCCAGCCACTTGCGAGCGCAGTCGATCAACGTAATAACTACCAAAATGATCAAGACAATGCTGA
>NZ_JAQUZF010000108.1:0-1838 GCF_028691475.1 Anaeromusa sp. | reverse complement strand
CCATACTCGCAGAAGTTTTGGATTTCCGTATTCATGCCGACCGGTTTATCCGTCTTCAGCAATTCCAGCCACTTGCGAGCGCAGTCGATCAACGTAATAACTACCAAAATGATCAAGACAATGCTGACCGTTCCGTTAATATTCCCCAAGAGGTCTCCCCTCTTGAAAAACATGCCGACATTCATAATACCTGCGGCAATAACGGTAACAACCAGGAAGGCCATTGGCACAAAGGTAATCAAGGCGTAGCTTTTAGGAGCAATTTTCAAAATGATCGTCGTTCCCAAAGCCAAAGCAACAATGGCGAGAAGCTGATTGGCCACGCCAAAGAGCGGCCAGATGGTTCCCACATCACCGCTGTAGAGCAAGTAGCCCCACATTACGCTTACAAGGGCGCTGGTGAAAAGAATGCCAGGCCACCAATGAGACTCTTTCAAAGGAGCGTATACATAGGTTCCCAGAATATCCTGCAAAATGTAGCGGGCAACACGGGTGCCTGCATCAATCGTAGTCAGGATAAAGAGAGCTTCAAACATGATAGCAAATTGATACCAGTAGCTCATCAGATGCTTCATACCGCCGATGCTGGAGAAAATATGGGCCATGCCCACGGCCAGCGAAACGGCGCCGCCAGGACGATGCATAACATCCATGCCAACCAAGGCGGACAGCTGTTTAATTTCTACCGTCGGGAACTGCGCAGCCACTTTGGCATAGGCAGCCGCCGGGCTGTTAATAGCCAAATAGTCGCCAGGCATCATAACCACGGCGGAAATCAACGCCATCATAGCAACAAAGCCTTCCATGACCATGCCGCCGTAGCCAATAGCCCGAGCATGTGTCTCAAGTTCAATCATTTTCGGCGTCGTACCGGAGCTAATCAGAGAGTGGAAACCAGAAATGGCGCCGCAAGCAATGGTGATAAATACATAGGGCCATACTGGTCCAGGAATAATAGGACCGCCGCCATTAATAAAAGGCGTCGTGAAAGGAATATTAACCGAAGGCTGCACAATCAGAATGCCCAGCGCCAAAGCGCCAATAGTACCGATTTTCATATAGGAGCTCAAATAATCGCGCGGCGCCAGCAACAGCCATACAGGCAGCGTAGCGGCGCAGAAGCCGTAAATAGGCAAAGCAACCGACAAAGCAGGCTTGCTCAAGTTGAATGCTTCAGCCCAGCTTTCCAGCGGCCCGCCAGGAAGCAGCCAACTCCCCGAAAAAACAGCGCCCAATACGGCCAAAAAGCCAATAATGGAACCGGAACGAATGGCGCCGGGGAAGATTTTGAACATATACAGACCAATTACGATCGCGATCGGAATCGTCATGCTCAAGGTGTAAAGGCCCCAGGGGTTTTTAAAGAGAGCATTTACAACAACCATGGCCAAGCCGGCCAAAGCTACAATGATAATGAAGAAAATCGAAAGGGAAGTCGTGATACCGGTAAGGGGTCCTACTTCACGCCGGGCGATAACGGCCAAGGACTGACCATTATGACGGATAGACGCAAAGAGAATAATGAAGTCATGCACAGCGCCTGCAAAGATGGATCCCAAAAGAATCCAAGCAAAGCCAGGGCCCCAGCCATATTGGGCCGCCAATACAGGACCTACAAGCGGGCCTGCGCCGGCAATGGCAGCAAAGTGATGACCGAAGAGCACCCACTTGTTCGTAGGCACAAACTCGCGTCCATCGTTGCAACGATAGGCAGGAGTTACGTACGTGTCATTAAGCATGAGAACTTTAGCAGCAATAAATGCGGAATAATAGCGATACGCCAAAACGAATAGGCAGCCGGATACAATGAGAAGTAAAGCGGAATTCATACTTTTTCC
>NZ_JAQUZF010000011.1:34578-42069 GCF_028691475.1 Anaeromusa sp. | reverse complement strand
CCGCATTCCGGACATACGGAGGTGTAGATTTGGACACTCTGCGAGATGACCTTGCGTCCTTCCGCCTGAGCCGACGATTGTTCCCGCACTACGTGCTCCTGCTCATGAGAGCTAACCGCGGCGGCGGCATTTTCCGGCGCAATATGCGTAGGACTCTTAAAGGAAACCCCAGGATCATCCGAGCCATCCTGGTAGGTTCGATTCTTGCAGGTCTGACACTCAATCTGCCCCACCTGCTTTAAACGCCGCACCTCCGGATCCGCCCAACTATTCTTAGCAGCCTCGGACAACTCCAGTTTGTATGCCGGGCCAATCTGAGCCAGCCAGCTATTGTCTTGCCCCGCCGGAGAAACGCCGGACAAAGGCGTGTTTTGTCCCTGCCGGTTTAGCCCCTGTATATTGCCGCTCGGTTGCGGTTGAATCAATAAGCCAGCCATGTCCTCTTCCTCCCTGCTGCATACACTACGTAATAATATATCGAGTACTCTTTTCGTTTTCTAAACATATTTTTCACATAAACTTCTAACATTGTCAGCCCCCTTATTTCGGGGCATAATAATAGTACTACATTCCTTATTTACCAGGAGGCCTGCCACATGGAACGTCTTTTTCTAAATCTCGGCATTCAGTGCACGGAAAATGGTTTATGGAAGGAAGCGGAAGAAGCTTTCTGCAAAGCGCTGGAACTGAACCCCAACTATGCGCACGCTTATAGCAACTTAGGCTTCGTCCTGCAACAAACCCGGCGTTTCGCCGAAGCGGAAGCCTGCCTGCGCAAAGCCCTTGCTCTTGATGCAAAAATGGTCAGCGCTTACAACAACCTGAGCCTACTGCTGATGGACACCCGCCGTTGGGATGAAGCAGAGAAGGTGTTGCGTCAGGCAGTGCAGCTTAGTCCCAAAACTGCTGAGCTACATAACAACCTAGGCTCTGTTTATCTGGAAACCGGCCGCCCCCGTCAGGCGGAAACCTCCTTTCGGCAGGCCGTCAAAGTCACCCCCTCTTTTGCCGAAGCCCATTACAATCTAGGCTGCCTCTTTAAAAGTCTGGGCCGCTTGGAAGCGGCCGAAGACTCCCTGCGGCGAGCCTTAAAATGGCAACCGCAATACGCTGACGCTCAATTCGCCCTGGCGACGCTCTATTTGCTGCGCGGCCAGTTCACCAAAGGCTGGCAAAGCTACAACGCTCTGCGTATGCGGCAGCACGCCGCCCGCGCCGCTTCTTTGCCCCGCTGGCAAGGAGAAGATTTGACCGGCAAAAGACTGCTTCTTTTTTACGAGCAAGGCTTTGGGGACACCCTGCAGTTTTGTCGCTATATCCCCCAGGCAGCAGCTCAAGCCGACCAGACTACTGTCTGGGTGCAGCCGCAGCTGCAACGATTGCTGCAGGCCTCTTGGCCGCAGCTAGACTTTTATTGCGGTGAAGAAGCGCCGGCGCAGGAGTTTGACTATGCCTGCGCTTTGCCTAATCTCCCCATGGTCTTTAGCGCCGACAACGACACGTTATCCGGCGTCCCTTATCTTAAAGCGCCAGCTGCAGACTGCCTACAAAAAGCAACCTGGCTTAAAGACCCCACCACAGCGGACACATTCAAAATCGGTTTAGTTTGGGCGGGAAACCCTCAGCATCACAACGACAGTAACCGTTCCTTGCCCTTGTCATCCTTGTCTCCGTTGTTTTCACTGCCGGGAATTTCTTGGATCAGCTTGCAAGCGCAAATCCCCGCAGAAAGCACGACTGCTTGGCCGGAAAGTCTTTTAGACGCTTCCGGTCAATTGCAGGATTTTGCGGCTACAGCAGCGCTGCTTGCCAATTTGGATTTAATCATCACTGTCGATTCCGCCGTAGCTCACCTAGCCGGCGCTTTGGGCAAGAATACCTGGACATTGATTCCCTTCGCGCCGGACTGGCGCTGGCAGCTCAAACGCACAGACAGCCCTTGGTATGCCTCGATGCGCCTCTTTCGGCAGCCTAAACCGGGAGACTGGCAAACGCCGCTTGCTGCTATACGACAGGAACTGGAGAAATACGAGACACAAGCTTTTGAACAAGAGTAAGGGGAGTAAAGTGAGGGCACGACGAAGTTAGGAATGGGGAGTAAACAAGAGAATCGGAGAATCTGAGGGTTCGAATGAGGGCTGCAAATATTTTGAACCGGAACAGAGTGAGTAGAATGAGAGTACATGGGTATGACGAACAGCGATTTGTCATTCTGATTCAAAAGCACGAGGAGCCGCGCAATTGCGCGGCTCCTCGTAGTTATACGATTCAATTGTCCGCTTCGGTCAATGGCCGCAGGGTTTTGCCGTACTTGATGCGCCACCAGGACAATCCCCGGGCGGAATCCACTTCCATGCGTATCTTTTCCGCGTCCGGCGGGGCAATGCCCGCCCGTGCCGAATGAGGCTCGCAGCGTTCGCCGCTGTCGGCATCGCCGATATAATCGGCGGTAATCCAAAACCCGTAGTTGATGCCAAAGGAGCTGCCCCGCGTCAAACTAGGACCGATTGCATAGTACTCGAAGCCTGGAGGCGCAATAAGCTCCATCAAGGTCGCCGTCAGATTAATATGACTACCTGCCGCCGTTTCGGGAACGGCCTCTTTATGAATTCCTTTGCCATATACCACCAACGGAATGGCATAACGCTCATACATTGTCGGATTAACATCGAGGTTCAAACGATCTGCGTGATCGCCAACGATCACAAAAACACTGTCCGGATACCGTTTCTTAGCTTCCGCCACAAACTGAGACAGCATTTTATCGGCGTACCAGAAATGGCCCAGCTTTTTCACCATTTCCGGATCCTGCTTGGCTTTTTCCGGCAAGATCGCCTCCATGGCCGCCCGATCATAGCCTTCCGCATCCAAATCCACCGTATACGGAGAATGATTGGATACATTCAAGATCATATGAAAGCCCGGCTGGTCATCCTGGATACGCCCCAAGACACCCTGGTAAAGATCTCGGTCGTCGCAGCCCCAGACATTGCCGCTTTCACTGGCTAAATCCCCTTTACCATAAAAAGCGTCAAAGCCTTGGGCCAAGGTAAATTCTCTAATTTTCTCCCACGAAGAGGGGCCCGCATACCAAAAATCGCTTTTATAGCCTAGACGCTTCATTTGCGCCGCCAAGGCCGTGCTATAGGATTCTTGGTAGGCATCCGGCAATTGGTTCAAATACAAATTGGCATCGGCAAAGCCGGCCACAATTCCCATAACGCCGGAAATCGTACTCAGGCCATTCGGCAGCAGATTGGGTGAATACGCAGCATTATCCTGCTCTATAATCCGCTTGACCCCATTGGCGATATTTAGATACTTGTACTGCGGCAGCAGCGGCCAATTGGCATAGCTCTCACTGACAATAAAGAACACATGCCTCGGCGGCGCAGCTTGTCCTACTACGACCTTGCGGCGCAGGAAATCATCGATCTCCTTTGAGTCCACCTCGCGCCCTGCCACATAATTTCCATAAGCTCCAAGCTTTTGAGGGTCCATAAACAAGCCGGTAGACGAGGCAATGCGCTCATGCAAAATATACGCTCGATAAAGCGCATGCATATCATCCAAAATGGCTTCATTGAGAAGCTGATCCCGCGTAACGCCTGCATTTTCCCAGTCAAGATTATGAATATCATCCATCGTACCGCCGTAGGATACAAAAATAGCGAAATAATACACCCCTACAAGCAGCACCGCACGCAGAGATAAATTCAAATACCACCGTGGCAGCTTCGGAAAAGAAAAAGTCCCCGCCGTCAGCAGCCGCTTGAGCAGCCGGCACAGCGCCCAGGCTGTCGCGCAAGCCAACACAAAGCGCAACGGCAGATTGTACTGCTCAATAACCGTATAAATAATGGCCATCACATCATCATGCACCGTGTTGAACAGCAATTGATTAAAAGCCACGCGAAATTCCTGGTAGTACGGCAGCCGAGCATGAAACAAAAAGCTCAGAACCACCACATAGGCCGCTCCCAAATAGTAGCGCAAATGTTCCAGCCGCCGCCAGGGGAAAATAAGCCGTAAACCAGTACAGCATAAAAGGGGCGCCAAAATCAACAAGCCAGTGCTCTTCAAGCTAAGACGCAAGCCATAATATAAGGCAGTTCCAATGTCTTCCCATGTAGCCGCATCACTCATAAACGAATGCAAAATGACGATGAAGGCAATGCGAAACAGAGTAAACAGCGCTAGGACGAAAACAAACAATTTGCAGTCCTGCTGCAGTTCTCTAAAGAACTCATCCCAACTTGCAAGTTTAATCGCAAACCCAACCTTTCTCGCAACCGCCGCAAGGTATGCCGCCAATAAAAACGGCATCTTGAGGCAGTACAAGGGTATTTCTGATAACGCTTCGATCTATTATACCAATAAACCATTCCGCGCGCAGTCCTCTTTTGCAAAAAACATTCTTAAGGACAAAGATTAACAGGAGTACAGGGAGTAGAGGGAGGGCTCCGAGGTTTAGGATTGAAGGCTGCGCCGGCGGCCGTGATTGTATTTGAGACTTTTATTGGAGCAAGACGGTCCGCAGGACGCAAAAGCAGGGGAATGCGGATCACAGTTTCGCCTGTTTGAGCGCAGCGAGTTAAGAAACTGCCGTCTTCCCCTGCTTTTGCGAGGCACGCGCAAATCTTGTCTCAAATGCAAGCATGCCGCCCATTTATTAAGACTTGATACAGTAAAAAAAGCCATGGCAAAGAGCAAGCCCTTTGCCATGGCTTTTCTACGTATGCGTCTCAATCAGACTGGGGACAATACAAATACTTCTCAACAACCCATCCTTCCATCCCTTCCAGACTCTTGTCTGCAGCCCGCACGACCAGCACCCGAACATAACCATTTACCTGGCAGGGATTGCGATTATATAGGTACTGCACAACGTCTTTTTTCACTAAAACGCCAATCACGGCACTCTCCAAGTTTGGCGCCGTGCGTAAATTCACCTGGTCTACTGAAACAATACCTGCTGCAGCCGCTTGCACCGTCCCTTGCTGCCCGCCCATGCCAGCCAAGCAAAGTATCATTAGGATCATCAGCGTCCAATATTTCATTTTTGACACCTCTTGCTGTTCTTTATGGTTTATATATTCTTTTTTACACACCCAAAACCCTACTAACTCCGAAAATTACAGCTATTTATTTTCCTCCTGCCACACCTCATAAAGTAGTTTGTTTTTCCCTTGATGCTTCACTTGATACATCAACGCATCGGCATACTGTACCAGATCATCGATGGATCGCGGCGACTGCTGACAAGTAACAGCGCCCACGCTGAAGGTCACCGGCCAACCGGCTGTGTCCATGCGCTGTTGCAGACGCTCGCGCAGGCGTTCCAGCACGCCTTGGGCCACTCTATCCGTTTCCGGCAAAAGCAGCGCGAATTCGTCTCCCCCCAGCCTCGCAACGATGTCACTTTGGCGCACCAGTTCGGTAAGCGCCGCAGCAATTTCACACAGCAACTGGTCCCCCGCCTCATGGCCTCTCGTATCATTGACTCGCTTAAAATGATCCACGTCAATATAGCACACTGTTAGAGGGTGTCCATAGCGCCGGCTGCGCTGCAATTCTTTTTCCGCCATGGTAAAAAACGCCCGCCGATTATATAAGCCTGTCAAAGCATCACAAAACGCAGACCGCTCTATCATTTCATAGGCAAGACGCAACCGGCCTGTTACTTCAGCCACAGCCAGAAAAAAGACGGCATGGTTCACGGAAGCCCAATATACGCCCCATGGCAGCTTATAAACATAGTCATCCAGCCAATCAGCCACCCCCCACGAGGCTACCGCCAAAAAGGCTGCGCTGCGTCCCCAGACAATCCCCAGTCTCCAAGCGGCCAGCCCTACAGGCAGTAAATAAAAGATAGACAAATCAATCTCATGAATGGTCAAGTGATCCAAATAGGCAATGCCCGCAAGCAACATACACAAGCCCGCAAAATAGGCTGCGCGCGTTCTGTCAAAATCAGCCGCCACTATTTCCGCCTCCTTGCCGTACGAGTTTTCCAGCGATATATCTCAACTTCTACTTTACCAAATAAAAACAATTTTTCCCATAAAAAAGGCAAACCCGCTGCGACTTAGGATTCAATCTGTACTTATAGGAAGGCGCAGATGTATAATAGACACGATGTATTTTCTTTGATCCACCGCAATGAGAGGATGAACACCATTTTGGATAAAATTACGCTCCTCATCCCCTGCTATAATGAGCAAGAAGTTTTGGAACAGCTCTGGCTGCGCTTGAACACAATTCTCGGTGAAATTTCCGCCGTCTCCTTTGAAATTCTTTTCATCAACGACGGCAGCACCGACAATACACTGCATGTTATCAAGAAGCTCGCGGCTCAACATCCGCAGATTTCTTATTTGGATTTGTCCCGTAACTTCGGCAAAGAGCTGGCTATGATTGCTGGTCTTGATTACGCCGACAGCGACGCCGTGATCATTATGGATGCCGATTTACAGCATCCTCCGGAGCTCATTCCGGAAATGATTGCCTACTGGAAAGAAGGCTATGACGATGTCTGCGCCAAACGACGCCAGCGCACCGGCGAATCCTTTATCCGCCGCTGGGCGGCCAATACCTTTTACAGCCTGCTGCAAAAAATATCCACCATCAAAATTCAAGAGCATGTAGGCGACTTCCGTTTGCTGGACCGCCGCTGCGTGGAAGCTATCAAATTGATGCGCGAAACCCAGCGCTATACCAAAGGCATTTTCAGCTGGATCGGCTACCGCAAAAAAGAGATTCTTTTCGACTCTGCGCTGCGAGCCGCAGGTACAACCAAATGGAGCTGGCTGAAACTAATCAATCTGGCAATTGAAGGCATTACCTCCTTCACTACCTTCCCTTTGCGCCTTTCTTCCATTGCCGGCTTGGTCATTTCCCTCATCTCCTTTGCTTATATGGGCTGGATCATTTTCAACACCCTAATCTTTGGCGATCCTGTACAAGGTTTCCCCACACTGGTGTCGATCATCTTGTTCTTGGGCGGCATCCAGCTTATTTTTCTGGGAGTCATCGGCGAATATCTGGCGCGGGTTTTTAACGAAACCAAGCGACGCCCCTTATATCTTGTAAACGAGTACAACGGCAAAAAAAGCCTCTACCGCCGTGACCGCCTGCATTTTGAAGACCAGGGAGAGAATTGACTTGAAGCTATGCAAGATAAGCCAAACCAGTTCCTATATTGTTTTTGGCCTGCTGACCACATTGGTCAATTTTATTGTTTACCTGTTTTTCACCAAGGTCATTCCCTTGGACTACAAAATCGCAGCCTCTCTGGCTTGGATTCTGGCAGTCCTTTTTGCCTTTGTCACCAATAAGTTCTACGTCTTCCAAAGCCGCAAAACCGATATCGCCCTTCTCTGCAGAGAGTTTTCCAGTTTTCTCTTTTTCCGAACCCTTTCGTATTTTGCTGATATTCTTTCGATGATTATCATGGTCGAAGCACTGCTCATCCCTGATGCCGCAGCGAAA
>NZ_JAQUZF010000011.1:0-34478 GCF_028691475.1 Anaeromusa sp. | reverse complement strand
CGATATCGCCCTTCTCTGCAGAGAGTTTTCCAGTTTTCTCTTTTTCCGAACCCTTTCGTATTTTGCTGATATTCTTTCGATGATTATCATGGTCGAAGCACTGCTCATCCCTGATGCCGCAGCGAAATTGGCGGCAAGCGGGCTTGTGGCGATTCTTAACTATTTTGCCAGCAAGCATGTGGTCTTCCGTCTAGGGAACCGCTGATTTACTCGCATCTCGCGCTAAAGCAGCCTTTTTCTCGTCATACATCGTCAGAAATACTCGACAGAGCGCCGCTATGCCTGCGTTTTCTTTCTCGCCTGACGAAAAAAATTCGTGCTTAAGCGGAGTGCTCATTAAGTCATCGGTTCCCTACAGAATAATGCTAATAAAAGCGCTAGATGCGCCTAGGATCGGTTACGGCGGCAATGCTTGTAGTTGAGACTTTTATTGGAACAAGACGGTCCGCAGGACGAAAAAGCGAGCTAAGGCGGAGTACAGTTTCGCCTGTTTGAGCACAGCGAGTTAAGAAACTGCCGACTTAGCTCGCTTTTTCGAGGCGCGTGCAAATCTTGTCACAAATGCAAGCATGCCGCCATTTTTATGTAAATTCATGTATTTCTTGATACATCTTGGTTTTCAACCATAAGAATTTTTACTATCTGACACAGAAAAAAGGAGTACTCATGCGAAAACTCATTGTCAACGCCGATGATTTCGGCCGTCATGTTCTCATAAACGATGCTGTCATTCAAGGTCATGTAGAAGGCTGCATCACCAGCGCCACCTTGATGCCCAGCGCCGCCGCTTTTGACGACGCCGTAACCAAGGCAGCCGCTCATCCTTCGTTAGGAGTAGGGGTACATTTGACGCTCATCGGCGAGAAGCCCTTGCTTCCGCCGGAGCAAATCCCCAGCTTAGTCGATGAAAACGGCCAGCTTGCTGAAAAATACCCGCAGTTTATGGCTCGCTTTTTTAAAGGCGCCGTTTCTTTAAAAGAAGTACGCGCCGAACTGGCCGCTCAAATTCAAAAAGTTGTCGACAGCGGCCTGCGCATCACCCATATTGACAGCCACCAGCATCTTCATGTGCTGCCTGGAATTATCGACATCGCCTTAGAACTGGCCGCGGCCCACCAAATCAAAGCCGTACGCATTCCTTCCGTACCGCTCGGCTTTACCGGCGGCTACTCCTGTACGCCTGGACAGTTCGTCGGCCGTTCCGGCCTTATCTTCCTAGCCGCTTTAGCCCGCCGCAAGGCGCGGCAGCGCGGGTTTCGGACGCCGGACCATTTCTTCGGCATTGTCGCCGGAGGCGGCCTGCGGGAAGAAAGCTTCTTAGAAATTTTGCGCAAGCTGCCTGCAGGTTCCACGGAAATCATGATTCATCCTGGCACGGATAATCAGGCTTTAGCAGCCGCCTGCGGCTGGGCGCACCAATTCGAAGAAGAACTGCAGACAGCCCTAAGCAGCCAAGCAAAAGCGTTGCTCAAAGAGCGCTCGATCACCCTGGCTTCCTTCCGGGATATTCCGTGAGAAAGAACGGAATGTTTAAACATGAGTAGAAGGAGTAAAGGGAGGGCACGACGAGGTTGGATTGAACAGGAGTCGCGATGAGAACCTGAGGGCTCGCATGAGGCTTACGATGTTTGGAAGTATAATCAAAAAAGATCAACAGTATCCAGAAAAGCCAGTGAAATCCTTACTTAAAAGGTTTCACTGGCTTTTAAAAATTCTAAATTTCTCTCTGAATCCTGTTGTTACTTGAAGTACCGGCTTTTCCCCTCTTGCGGCCCCTCCGGTTCTCCGATTCTCTTGTTCGTTCCTAATCTCGGCTATTCTTTCAGCTTGATCGTTTTCAAGCCGTAATAATTGCAGAGCAGGTCACGCGAGACGGAATTGTTCAAGTCCTCAAAGTACACATGGCGCAGCACGCGATTTTTGATGGAAATAGGCGCCACTTCGAGCTCTGTCGCTCCCTGAGCCGCCATTTCCCGCACATAGGCCATCCGCGCCCCGTCTTCCCGATGGATGGTCACATATTGATTCAAGGTTGCCGCCATCATGGGCAGCAGAACCAAGACCGCAAAGAGCGCCATGTATTTCCTGCGAGCCGTCTCCAAAAAGTATTGACGCACTTCGGGCACGGTGAATACGCCGGCTGTGGCAATCAGTAAAAACGTGACTGACCCAAAGGTAGCCCGCGCCGGAAAGCGGGGCGACGCCACCATGACAAAATGGTTAAACAGAGCCAGCGCCAACCAGGCCGCTACATGCCAGCAAGCCGGATGCACTGCCATAATCTCCCCCCAGCCGCTGCGTGCGCCTCTCAAATCCTTCTTGCGCAACGACAGCTTGGTAAAGGCATACCGATAGAGTTGCGTGATCGTAAGCAGATAGATCAGCATCTCTTCCAGACCGGACAAGGTATTAAAAAGCTGCACCTGCAACCGCGGCGTCGCGACGCCCAGCGGCACGGCCACCTTAGCTATCAGCAGCGGTCCCAGCCAAGTAGAAAAGAAATGACCGTTGCTATAGGAAAGCAGAAAAAAAGCAATTGCCGCCATAGTCATGACAGAGGAAAAAATAAAAGTTCCGTCCAGCTTTCGGTTTTCCGTTGCCGCAGCAGCGCCTTTCTCGTGGCAAGCCCGCAAAACCCGCCAGGCCAGCAGCAAAAACAACACTACCGGCAGCACATAGAGCAGCGCCTCCGCCCCGGCAGCGATAAGATTGGTAAAATGATAAAGCACCTTTGTTTTCGAATCGTCAAAACGCACATAGTTTCCCGGCGCAGCAACCAGCATAACCATCCCCAGTACCGCGCCAAAACAGCCGGTCAGCATCCACGTTTGCAGCTGTTTCTTCTTGTAAAAATAGAAGGTGGCGCAAACACTGACAAAAGCCGTGGTAGCTGAAGTATTTTCAATACCCCAGCCTGCAAGCACGCCCAAAATCAGCATACTTAAAGACGCCCAAAAACCGCCTTGCCACAGTCCTCTGCCCAAGGCTTGAAAATGGTAGGGGAGAAAAAACGCAAGAATCAACACAGCCGTAAATAAATAGGTGCACGAGCCGGCCATCCAAATCGTCACTTCCGCAAAATGAGGCAGCCCCAGCCACGTAAAGGTAATCAGCAGCAATAAAACATGCGGCTGAAAGCGCCAGGTAAGCTGGCGTTGCGAATGCCAGTACATCAGCACAATCAAGGCTACATACATAAAAGAGTTGAATAAGTTGAACCAAAACTTGCCTGCCAGCAAAAAACTGCTCAGCACCACATAGGCCGTCATGCGACCGCCGTGAGTCAAATAATGGGCATACATGGATTGAAATACATCCGGCCAAACCGCCAGCTTGTCCATCGTTCCCCAAATCAAGGAATACCAATAATCATCGCGATGCAGCGGCATGAAAAAGTTCAGAGACAACATATACACAAAAAGCAAAGCCAGCATCCCCCACGACAAAAAATCACTGCGGCTATATGCTTTGTTTTCTTGCATTTCCATGGGTTTTTTAGTTCCTCCTTGTTCGTTACACATTGCGACTCAGGCGCTTCCTTAGTGTACCACAAAAATCAGCCCCTGCCATCTTTCTTACAATGCTCTTCACGTCATAACACTTACTACCTCTTCGATTACAACGGATGTTAATTTACACTAACATCTTTGCTTTTGCTCTTTTAATATTTTTTTGTAACTTTCTTCTTGACAAAGATTAGTCATTTTGCTAAGTTATAACCAAGATTTTAATATACAAAATGCATTGAAAGGGAAAAAGCCTAGCGCCGCGTCACTTAAGAGAGCTGTTGGTTGGTGTGAAACAGCGTACCGCGCTATAGCGAAACTCACCCTTGAGCATTCACCCGAACGCAATCAGCAAGTAGGCGTGAACGGGCATCTCGCCGTTATCACGAGAGAGGCATCGCCTAGATGGGCCGCGCCTGCAGAGTGGATATATTTCATATCAACAAGAGTGGTACCACGGAAGTGTATGCTTTCGTCTCTTGGCAGCAATGCCAGGGGACGATTTTTTTTGTTTCCGCCCCCTGGAAAACAAAAGCAGAGGAGAGATTATTATGAAAATTTCTTTTTCCACCTTGGGTTGTCCTGAATTCGGCTGGCGCGACATTTATTCTCTGGCCAAAGACTTTGGCTTTGACGGGATTGAGGTCCGCGGTCTGGGAGATAAGCGCTTCACCGGACCGGCCCAACCTCTTTCTGAAGAACAATGGCCGCAGACCAAGAAAAAATTGGAAGAGCTGCGCCTTGAAATTTCTTGCCTTTCCTCCGGCTGCTGTCTGAAGTTTGCCGAAAAAGCCGAAGAAAACCACAAAGAGCTTGTACGTTACATTACGCTGGCCGGCAAACTGGGTACGCCTTATATTCGTATTTTAGGCGATAGCGAACCTCAGCCCACGGGAGATGTTGACGACCAAGTTGTCCTCGCCGCCCTGCGCCGCCTGATCCCCATCGCCGAAGCCAATCAAGTCACGCTTCTGGTAGAAACATGCGGCGATTATGCCGATACAAAACGTTTGGGCAATCTCCTCAATCAGGTAGCCAGCGACGCCATCGGCGCCTTGTGGGACATTCATCACCCCTACCGTTTTACCGGAGAAACGCCGGAGCAAACCGTGCAAAATCTCGGCGCTTACATCAAATACGCTCATGTCAAAGATTCTGTCGTCATAGATGATGCCATTCAATATCGCATGCTGGGCGAAGGAGATCTGCCGATTGCACAAATTATGTCCGCCTTAAATTCCATCAAATACGCCGGTTACCTCTCCTTGGAGTGGGTCAAAGCCTGGGCGCCGGACTTGGCCAATGCCGGAGTTGTCTTCCCGCATTTCGCTCATTACATGAATCGCTTTATCGAAAAGAACACCTCTAAAGGCCGCTTATTTGACAACAATGCCAAAACAGGCAAGTTCATCTGGGAAAAGGACAGCCTTATTGACCTAACCTTCCCCCAAGTCCTGGATCATGTAGTAGCCGAATTCCCTGACCAGTACGCTTTTCGCTATACCACGCATGATTACACACGCACGTATGCGGAATTTCGGGACGATGTAGACGCCTTTGCCCGTTCTTTAATTGCTTTGGGCGTAAAGCCAGGCGATCATGTCGCCATTTGGGCTACGAACGTGCCCCAATGGTATATTACCTTCTGGGCCACCACCAAAATCGGCGCCGTCCTGGTCACGGTCAATACGGCTTATAAAATTCATGAAGCAGAGTACCTGTTCCGCCAATCCGACACGCACACACTGGTCATGGTTGACGGCTACAAAGATTCCAACTATGTCGAGATCATGCAGGAGCTCTGCCCCGAACTGGAGCACACCAAGCCTGGGGCACCGCTGCATTCGGTCCGCCTGCCGTTCCTGCGCAACATCATCACCGTCGAATCCAAGCAGCCAGGCTGCCTGACCTGGGAAGAAGCCGTGGAGATGTCGGAAACCGTACCGGTCGAAGAAGTCTATCGCCGCGAACGCGCTCTGAACAAGCACGATGTCTGCAACATGCAGTACACTTCCGGTACCACCGGCTTCCCCAAGGGCGTCATGCTTACGCACTACAATGTCGTCAACAACGGTAAAAACATTGGGGACTGCATGGATCTCTCCACCGCTGACCGCATGATGATTCAGGTGCCTATGTTCCACTGCTTCGGCATGGTCTTGGCAATGACGGCCGCCATGACCCACGGCGCTACCATGTCGCCGCTCCCTTACTTTTCTCCCAAGCAGTCGCTGGAATGCATCAACCGCGAAAAAATCACCTGCTTCCATGGCGTTCCCACCATGTTCATCGCCATGCTGGAGCATGCGGATTTCCCCAAGACCGATTTTTCTCACGTACGCACAGGCATCATGGCCGGCAGCCCCTGCCCCACCAAAGTCATGCAAGACGTGGTCAACAAGATGAACATGACGGAAATCACCATTGTTTTCGGCCAAACCGAATCCGCCCCCGGCTGCACCCAGAGCCGTGTAGACGATTCCATTGAACTGCGCGTCTCCACCGTAGGCCGCGCCTTGCCGGGCGTAGAGTGCAAAATTGTAGACCCCGAAACCGGCGAAGATTTGCCGGACAATGTGTCCGGGGAATTTGTCGCCCGCGGTTATAACATCATGAAAGGTTACTACAAAATGCCAGAAGCTACTGCCGCCGCTATTGATAAGGACGGCTGGCTCCACACCGGCGACCTGGCCAAGCGCGATGAAAAGGGTTACTTCAAAATCACAGGCCGCATCAAGGATATGGTGATTCGCGGCGGTGAAAACATCTATCCTAAAGAAATCGAAGACTTTATCTATACCCATGAAAAAGTCAAAGATGTACAAGTCATCGGCGTGCCGGACAAACAGTACGGCGAAGAAATCATGGCCTGCGTCATCTTAAAAGACGGCACAACGATGACTTCGGATGAACTCAAAGACTACATCCGCTCTCATATGGCCAAGCACAAAACACCTCGCTATATTGACTTTGTCCACGAGTTCCCCATGAACGCCGCCGGCAAGATCATGAAGTACAAAATGCGCGAGCAGGCCGTGGCCAAGCTGGGCCTTGCGGCAGACAGCAAAGTCGAGACAGCGTAACAAGAATACGAAACGCAGAGGAACAGAGAAAAGCCAGAGGAAAACCAGAGAATGAGAATTTGAACAAGAGTAAAGGGCGTAGATGGAGGACTCGACGAGGTTGAATTGAACAAGGAAACCGAGGTCACGATAGGGCACGCAGGAGGATTACGAGGAGTAAAATATCAAAAGAGGTAAGCTGCGCGGCTTACCTCTTTTGTTTTCTATTATGCAATTCGCTTACATCAAGAAGGCCATCCCTAAAACCATGGCCCCTACCATCGGCAAAAAATTACGTTTGGCAATTTCCATGGGATTAACGCCGGCAATACCGGCAATGATGATGGTTGCACCGGCGATAGGCGACATAGTACGCCCCAGGGTGCCTCCCAAGGTCGCCATGCTGCCCATTTGCACCGCAGACATGCCAAACTCCTCGGCATGCGGCGTAATCGCTTCGTTAAAGGCAAACGTTGCTGCATCCCCAGACCCGACAACCACGCCGAGAATAAACGGACCTACCGCTGCGCACACTTTAACAATGCCCGGATTGTTCAGCATGGCCGTAGTAAAGGTTTTCACAAGCCCCATCGCAGTCATCCCTGAAACAAACACACCGGCGGAAATGATAATCCCCAAAATAGAACCGTACGCTTTGCCCATACCATCGAAGAAAGCATTGCTAAAGTTAGTCGGATTTTTGCGTGTCACGACCAGTGCCAGCATCGCCCCTATGACCATGGCCTGAGGTACATCCATTTTCAACGCCGGCACAACACCGGCTGTTCCCAAAATCAAAATCACAATCGGCAAGATAGGCATAATGGCGTAAAGCCAGTTAACCTTAAAGGAAGCTTCCGCTTCCAAGCCTTCCGCTATGTACCCTTTATGTTCTTTGCGGTAATAGGCAATCAGTGTAATCAGCACTGCCGCCGTCAAAAGAGAGGCAATATTCGCTTTGAAGTGGAACGCAATCACATCCATGACCCCTACGCCGGCAATTTTCGCCACAAATGGGTTATGAGCCAATCCAGGATTGAGCATGCTTCCGTAGGTGCCGCATTTCACCGCAGCCCCGGCCATCGCCGGGTGAATGCCGGCCGACATCATTAAAGGCACAAAAATGGCGCCCGCTGCAGCCGCTGTCCCGGCGGCGCTGGGCAAGGCCACATTGACAGCGTAGGTAGCCAGTACCACGCCGGGAATCAACAGCGGCCGAACTTTAGAAAGCCCTCCTGCCAATAAGTTAATCAAATGCTTATCGCATTCCGTGTAGCGCATAACCATCGCAAAGCCCATAACCGAGCAAACCGCTTGAATCAAGCCGCCATTGGTCATGTTTTTGGCGAACGCGTCCAACGAAGCCATGGGCGTTCCCGCCACACAGGCCATACTAATCCCGGAAGCTAAAAGCACCAATCTTGCGTCATACCGTTTCAGCAAAAAATATACCGTTACTGCCACAATAGCTACGCCAATTGCTGTCATCATCACTTGTGTCCTCCTTGCGTTTTATCTTTGATGCATTTTTTTCGATAGATAGTACAAACTTACATTTGCCGTAAAAAAAGAGGCTCAAAGCAGCGCTTATTCCGCTTTGAGCCTCTTTGCTCTTACTTTTACAATACCTTAAAACTATCCTTTTGAATATAGCATCTTTTGCAAACATACTATATCGTGTATCGGTTTCTTTGTCAAGACAGGACAACAAATAGAATGGGCAGCGCCGCCACCAAACATACCGCTGTCGTCAACACAAACGACGCCGTCGCTAAATCCACATTCAACTTATTGAGCTGCACCGCCACTACCGCATTAATCGCCGTCGGCATGGCGGCCAAAATCACGATGGTATTGATGAGCACCGTTTCCTCAAAAACGACCTGGCCCAAGGCATAGGCTACTAGCGGCGTCAACACCAGTTTGATGGGCAGCAAATCCAAAATTTTCCGGTAGTACTGCCGCATAGCGTATAAATCAATGGAATAACCAATCGGCATCAGCGCTGTCCAGGCACCCAAATGCACCAGCGGATCAACAACCGCTTCCAGAAATACGGGCCTTGCCACGCCGACTGCGTTCAAGGCAACACCAACAGCCATGCCGACAACCGGCAGCTGATTGCGGTTGATAAAAAGAGAAAGAACCGACTGCCTGTCAAAGGGAAGGCCAATACTTTTTTGATAATAGTATCGCGCCAAGGGAAAACAGAACATGAACATAACGACATTCTGCAAAATGACCGCCATTTGCGTATACGCAAAGCCGGCCTCACCGTACATGATATAGGTACACAACCCGCCCAAGGTTCCCGTATTCGACAGCATAGCGCTTAAGAGATAGCTGCCTTTATCCAATTCGCTGTCGAATTTGCGTTCCACAAGCAAGTACGCTGCAATGCCTGGAATGATGCAAAGAAGCACGCCCATCAGCGGCAGCCCTATGAGCTCATAATTCAGGCGCAGGCTCCAAATAGTCAGCCCCGCCAGCACCGGGTACACCAGGCAGATATTAAGAATGATCATACGCTGAAAAAAGCTTGCGTTTAGACGTGTTTGACTCCGGCAGGCCTGGCCGATGGCCAGCGGCAACAGCAGGTCAATTACTAAATACAGCAATTTGGTTTGAATATCCATCGTCATGCCCCCTTAAAATAAATTGAGCAGAATAAAGCGAGGGTACGGGGAATGAGATTGAAAAAGAGAATCGTAGTCGCGTGAGGGTACTCAAGAGGGTTACGGAAGAACAGCTTTAATGTTACTCCTGTTATTCCGGTTAAAATTCCGTACTCCCTTTATAAATCGCCTTTCGTTTCGTAATAAAAATAGCCATGCCTACCCATAGGCAGACATAGCTATTTTTTAGATTGGTTAAGGTTTGATGGTTTCTTTATAAACCTGCTTGCCGTCTTTCATTTCCACGATGACCACGCCGCGCACTGCGTCATGGGTATCATTCAAAGACATCGGGCCGCTGACGCTGGCAAAGTCCTTGGTTTCCGCCAGAGCCTTCGTGATTTTCGCCGCGTCGGTGCTGTTGGCCCGCTTGATGGCGTCAACCAGCAGCCGCGCCGCGTCATAGCCCATAGCCGCCATGGAGTCCGGCACTTGCCCGTACTCTTTCTTGTACGCCTCCACAAAAGCGTTGGAAACCGGATTGCGATCTTCGATCGAGTAGAAGTTGGTAAAATACGTGTTATTCAAGGCTTGAGGGCCGCCTATTTCCGCCAGCTTCGGCGAATCCCAGGCGTCGCTACCGAGAATGGGCATATTCATGCCTAGCTCGCGCGCTTGCTTGATAATTTTACCAACATCTTCATAGTAGCCGGGAATGTACAAAACATCCGGATTTTGAGATTTCAACTTGGTCAACACCGGCTTGAAGTCCTGATCTTTTTGCAAATACGCTTCTTCGCCGACAATCTGTCCGCCATTTTTAGTAAAGGAGTCTTTAAAAATCTGAGTCAAGCCCTTGCTATAGTCGCTGGAGCTGTCCGTCAAAATTGATACCTTTTTTGCTTTGAGACTGTTCAACGCAAACTGCGCCCCTACAGCTCCCTGGAAAGAATCAATAAAACAAGCCCGGAACGTATAATTTTTCACCTTGCCTGTATTGCCATCCACGGTCACTTTCGGATTAACCGTAGCCGCCGCTACAAAAGGAATCTTGCTTCCTTCCGCTACAGAAGAACCGGCAATGCCGCAGGAGCTGACCGTAAAGCCGGTCACAGCCACCACTTTATCCTGCGTAATCACCTTGGTCATGGCATTCGTCGACTCCGACGGCTCCCCCTTGTTGTCGGCGGTTACAATCTGGATCTGCTTACCTAAGACGCCGCCAGCAGCATTAATTTCTTTAAAAGCCAGCTTAGCGCCGTTCGCCGCCGAAGTTCCGTAGGTCGCCGTATTCCCCGTCAGTTCATAGACCATGCCGATCTTCAAATCGCCGCTGGCGCTGTTGCCGCAGCCGGCCGCCAGACCCAACGCCAAAACAAGCCCGCCAAGCAGCATGTTTCTCCAAAACAGCTTCTTTCTCATAGTTCTCCCCCCGTTATCTTTCTCTAATAACATATTCGTCCTTTTCCAATACACACGAATAACTATTGGTCTGTATAATTATAAGTGAAGCAACAAACAACCGGCAAGCTCTTTTTACCTACGAAACACTCAGCAAGAAAAATCTTTTCCCAGAAACCATCTGCCTGCTAACTAGCGTTTCTCAAGTCCTTTCGTCCAAGAATCAAGGACCGTGCCGTCTGCGGCAAAATTCTGCACCGTTAACTCCGTATCACTCACATCCACGGTCAAGTAATTCGGCTGCGCCACCGGGTTATGGAAGGCGGCGTCCCATTCTTTGGGCTGCGCTCTGGCAAAGGTCTTCGTGCCGCTGCGGCCTACAGTGATATAGACAACGCCGTCTCCCGGCGCTTCGCTCCATCGACCTCCTTGAATCGGATAAGAGCGGGCGTAGACATGATCATGTCCGGCAAAAGCGACATCCACGCCGTAACGATCCAAAATAGGCCCGAAGGCCGCACGCAAATCTGCATCCGAATCCAAAGACGGACGGTTGTGATATAAGGGGCGATGAATAAATACAAGTTTCCAGCGTTTATTCGTCGCCGCTAAGTCCCGCTCCAGCCAGGACTGCTGCCACGCCAGCATCTGCGGCAGCCAGGCCTCTTCCTCCTGGCGCTGGCTGTCGAGAACCGAAAAGTGAGCGTCTCCGTAGTCAAAGGAATATACCCGTTTTTTCAAGCCTTCCGGCCCGTTCCCCGGCGAGGAGAAAAAGGCGTCAAAATAGTCTGGCAGGGCAATTTTCCCCTGAGGCGTGTAGGTTTCATGATTTCCCATGACCGCCGCGACGGGAATGGAATCGATGATCCCTTTCCCCGCCTGGAACCAACCGTCCCATTGACCATAATCAAGCCCCACATCTACTAAATCGCCAATATTCACCATAAAAGAAGCCTGCGGATTCCTAGCATACGCTGCGTGCAGCACCTCCTGCCACAGCTCATATGTGTAGCTTTGAGAGTCCCCGAAAAGCAGGAAGCGAAAGGACTTAGTTTGGGCTGACGCCGTCGTAAAGATATGACTCTCGCTCCAGAATACGCCGTCCCCAACCTGATAACGATAGGGAGTGGACGCTTTAAGTCCGGTTAGCTGCGCAGTATGAACCACGATTGTCCCGCGCTCCGTTTGCACCTCTTTTTCCGTACCGGCAATGCTTTGCACTGCGCCGCCTTCCGCCTCGGCGAATTCCACTTTACTCCCCTTGCTCAAAGGGCCTGTATGCCAAATAACAGTCTGCTCCGCCGCAGGATTGGCCGTTTGCGTCAGCATCACATGAGTTGGCGTAACTGCCAGCAGCGGCGCAAAATACGTTCCTATCCATAAAACTGCGGCAACCGATGCCGACAACAGCAGGTTGCGTTTGGATAATCCTATCTTCATGGGTCCCGCCAGACCTCCATTCTTTTTCTTTATCTACATCATAAAGAAAAAGAAGGACGCTGACAATGCGCGTCCCTCCTAAACCGCTGCTTGTTGGCTAAAATTTTCCTTGCCTCAATAGTTCTTCTGAAAAGCAGCCCTTGCCCACAAAAGATACTGCGCCGCTTTGCAGTACATGACCATCCTCGCGCTGCTGTACCGCCAAAATACCGCCCGGCATATGCACGTCTACAGCGGCATCCACCAATCCTAAGCGATAAGCAGCGGCTGCGGCTGCACAACTGCTGCTGCCCGAGGCCAGAGTATAGCCGGCGCCTCGCTCCCAAATTTCAATCTGGATGTTTTTCCGGTCCAAAACTTTTAAGAACTGCACATTAATCCGCTGCGGAAACCGTTCATGCCTTTCAATGACAGGCCCTAACCGACAGGCTTCTTCTTTTGAAACTTCGTCCCGTAAAATGACGCAATGCGGATTGCCCACAGAAAGACAGGTGATCACCAAATTTTCTTCCTGCACCGCCCACGGAGTTCCGACCAGTTCTTGTTCCGCTCCCTTCACAGGAACTTGGCTGCTAAGAAAGCTCACCGCGCCCATATCCACCCGACTGCGGCTGCCGTCCTTCGCCAACAGCTCTACTTCTACCTGACCGCCCAAGGTGTTTAACGAAAAGTTTTTGCCAGCAACATAACCGGCATCTACCAAGTAACGCGAAAAAATGCGCACCCCATTGCCGCTTTTTTCGGCTTCACTGCCGTCAGGATTGAAAATACGCAAACGCATCTGGCCATGTTCCAGAAACGGCCCCAGTAAAATGCCATCCGACCCGATACCAAAATGACGATGGCAGAACAAGCGAATCGTCTCTGGTGAAAGCTCCCAGTCAAAACAATTGGGATCTAAGACTAAGTAATCATTTCCTAAGCCATGGTATTTGAAAAAATGAAATTTCATCGGTGCATTCCTCCTGCCTATATTTCGCAAGCTCATTATAACCAACTCTGCTTGCTCAAACATTGCAGAAGCTGAAAAAAAGGTTGCAAAACCTGCGGTGGCGAATTACTTTGCTATGATAAATAATAGAACGGACCTAACCAACCGCAGAGGGTATTTGACCAAAGAATTTGCTTTTTTTTATTTGCAGGACACAGGAAATTTGCGCATTGATTCTCACTACCACGATTTCAACAAAATCGTCATTTTTCTTTCCGGCAACGTCACGTATTATGTGGAAGGAACCGCGTATCCGCTACAGCCTTGGGATCTGCTGCTTATTGAAAGGGACACCATTCACAAACCGCTTATCGATTCTACCGTCCCGTATAACCGTATCATTTTGTGGCTCACCCCCTCTTTTCTAGAAGCGAACAGCACCTCCAGCGCCGACCTGCGAGCCTGTTTTGCGCCAACGGCCAGCGGTCTGCATTTGCTTCGCCCGGAAGCGCCCCTGCAGCTTCGTTTGCAGGAGTTATGCGCGCAACTAAAAGAAGCAGGAACAAGCGCTGCCTTTGGCGCAGATATCCTGCAACGCACATTACTCCTGCAACTTTTAGTATATCTAAATCGTCTTTCTTTGAGACAAACAGGGCTGAGCAATATCGAGCGCCGCAGCGACGATACGATTAATGCGATTTTGCATTATATGCAAGAACATATTGCTGACGACTTGTCCGTGGAAAAATTAGCTTCTCTCTGCTTTCTTACGCCCAGTTACTTCTCGCGCAAATTCAAAGAGCACACCGGTTTTACACCTCACCAATATGTTCTGCAGCGACGTTTAATCGCCGCCGGACAATTGCTCCGAGCTGGTCATTCCGTCCTCCATGCCTGCCTAGAAAGCGGCTTTCAAGATTATGCCAATTTTACGCGAGCCTTTAAAAAAGCTCACGGAGTATCTCCAAAAAAATATTACTCTCTGCCGTTAGAACGTTAAGCAAAACGTTTGTTGCTGTTTGGTGACAAGCAGCCATTCGCAGTCTTTTTCTGGATTCAGCAATAACGCCCCCAGGGTTTCCGGCTGTAAAAAACCGATTGTTTCCTGATTTTTTCGTTTCACAATACTGCCGATGTTTTGCAGCTCCAAGGGGATACGTTCGCCCCCTTGGCCTTGGAGCAAAATGGCCTGGGCCGATACTTGCAATAATTTTACCGGAATACGCCGTGGCTGCCTGAGGACGGCCTTTTTTTCTTTTGCAATTACATACACATAATGCGTCCAAGCCTTTTCAAATTCCCCAGCCTCGTACTGCCGCTGCACCGAATCGCTGTCTCCTGCCGGGTCGTTTACGATGACCCAGTCCTTACCGCCTTGCTGCACCAGGCCTCGCACTACTACCAAATGTCCATCTGTCGCCTCTACCGGCGCACCATGCAGCACAGGCAATTCATCGGGAACAGCTTCACTGTTCTTGTACATGACGCTAGCGATAACCGGGCCTTTTTGCTGCAGCGTTTCTCTGAGTTCTGCCAACGAATTCTCATGCGCCACATACGCTTTTAGCCCAAAGTCTGCGGCAGCGGCACAGTTGAAAGACCAATTGCCAAAGGGAAAGCGGTCTTGGCTATGATCTTTCGCGCGCCAAGCCATTTCCTCCGGCAATACGCCCACTCCATGATAGTTGAGCGCCATAGCCATCGACGTCGGACTGCAAATCTGCCCCGCAATGCTTGGATCACTTCGCCGCTGCGCATAAGCCGGGACCTCCAGCACCACGTCTTTTCGCGCTACGAATTCCTTCAACCTTGTTGGTCCAGCATTTACCGCAACCGCCAGCAGGGTAAGTTGGGGCGTACCTTGAGCCTGTACACTACTTAAATAGACGCGATACCGCAGCGCATCGGCCATTTTCCCTTTTGCCACTTTAAGAGTATCAATATCCATAACGGCTAACTCGTCTTTTATCGCCTTGTTCTCCGAACCGACGGCGCTCCAAGAGTTCCACTTTCCCCAGGAAAACCAAGCTGACCACTTGCCGTCAACACGAACCTGCGCCTGCACTTCTACGTTCGTTCTCTGTGGGGTAGCGGCATTCCACGACATCACCAGTTCCGTAAACGGAGCACTCTTGAAAATAGGCGAGCAGTATATGCCCAAGTTCGTCCTAGGCCCGGCTAATACAAGTTCTCCCTGCGCCATTCGTTGCGTTCCCTCAAAAGAACCAGTTGTAAAATCAGCCAAATACGCTCCGTTTATGCTCTGTGCCTGCATCAGTTCTGGCGGTTTCTCCTGCGCCCAGGCTGTTTCAACGCTCCAAAACATACTTAACGCCCACAATAAAGCAACGCCTACGCCTTGGGCGATGGTCCGCCAAGAAGCCCGCAATCCTTTTTTGCCGCTTATCGCCTCCATGGGTCCTCCTTACTCAACGGCCTCCGCCGCTTTGGCTTGCTCCCATTCCGCCTGCTTAAATCCCACCAATACTTTGCCGTCCTCAATAAGCAGGGGCCGTTTGACCAGCATGCCATCCGTCGCCAATAAGGCCAGCATGTCTGTTTCCGACATGGTTGGCAGTTTTTCCTTTAATTGCAGGGATTTATATAAAAGACCGCTGGTATTGAAAAAGCGCTTCAAAGGCAAACCGCTTTGCTTCCACCATGCTTCCAGTTCGACCGCCGTTGGATGCTGTTCCTTAATATGCCGCTGTTCATACTCTATTCCCTGGTCATCCAGCCATTTTTTCGCTTTCTGGCAAGTGGTGCACTTGGGATAGCAAATAAATTGACGGTTCATACTTCGACCCCCTTCAGAAATTAACCTAATAGCTTATTAAGCAGTTTTCTCGCCTTTCGCAACAAATCCTGCCTCTGGAATTTTCTCAAAGCCACTTCTTAGATGGCAATTGTTCCCTCAGCCGTTTAGTAGTACAATAGACTATATATGCGCAGCAGATGGTTATTTGCTGTCCATGAAAATTTGAAATAACGAGGTATAAACATGAGCATTAAATCATTGACGCCGCTCGAGGGACGGTACGGAGCGATTACCCAGCCTTTTGGCGATTATTTTTCCGAATGGGCTTTGATTAAATATCGGGTGCATGTGGAAGTGGAATGGTTAATTGCCATGGCCGCTAACCCAGATTTTGCGGAAATTCGCCCCTTCACCGCAGAAGAAATTTCTTTCTTGCGCAACATCGTCGCCACCTTTGACGACGAAAAAGCTCTCCGCATCAAAGAAATCGAACGCACTACCAACCATGATGTAAAAGCAGTCGAATACTTCCTGCGCGAAACCATGGGCGCCATGTCCCTGGGAGATTTGCTCGAATTCATCCACTTCTCCTGCACCTCTGAGGATATCAACAATCTGTCCTACGCGCTGATGCTTAAATACGGCGTCAACGACGTCTGGCTGCCGTCTGCTGAAACTTTGGTGAAAATGGTATCCGCCATGGCGGAAGAAGAAAAAGACATTCCCATGCTGGCCCATACCCATGGTCAGTCCGCTTCGCCCACCACCATCGGCAAAGAACTGGCCGTCTTTGTATATCGCTGGAACCGCCAGTTAAAGCAAATCCGCGCTTTGGAGTACTTAGGCAAGTTCAACGGCGCCGTAGGCAACTTCAACGCCCACAGCATTGCTTACCCGGAAGTAGATTGGGAGCAAGTATCCCGCTCTTTCGTGGAATCCTTAGGCCTTACTTACAATCCGCTGACCACGCAGATCGAATCGCATGATTATGTAGCCGAAGCCTTCCATGCGCTGGCCCGGTTCAACAACATCCTGCTGGATTTCGACCGCGATATGTGGCTGTATATTTCGATGGGCTATTTCAAGCAGAAAGCCATCCCCGGCGAAGTGGGCTCCTCCACCATGCCGCATAAGATCAATCCCATTGATTTTGAAAACTCCGAAGCCAATCTGGGTCTGAGCAACGCGGTCCTGGATCATTTGGCCAACAAGCTTCCCATTTCCCGCTTGCAGCGCGATTTGAGCGATTCCTCGGCGCAGCGCAACATGGGCACCGGCCTGGCTCACTCCCACATCGCCATTACCTACACCCTAAAGGGCTTGAAGAAAACCGTCGTCAACCAGGAAGCGCTGGCTGCGGACCTGAATCATGCCTGGGAAGTGCTGGCGGAAGCCGTACAAACGGTCATGCGCAAATTCGGCCATGCCAATTCCTACGACAAGCTCAAAGCTATTACCCGCGGCAAAGGCATCAGCGAAACCGACATCAAATCCTTTATCGAAAGCGTCGATCTGCCGGCCGCTGACAAGCAGCGCCTGCTTTCCCTGACACCAGCGCAATACGTGGGCATCGCTTCTTCTCTGCTCAAGCACATTTAGAAATAAAGCACGTAACACAGAGTAACAGAGGTACAGAGAAAAGCCAGAGGGAAACGCATTTAAAAAAAGCTCCGCTTTTTGCGTCAAGCAAAAGCGGAGCTTTTCTATGTTGTTTTCTCTGTTCCCCTCTGCTTACTCTGTTACTCTGCGTTCCGTATCTTTCGCCACTGGCTTAGCTACAAGCCATTGCTGGTTTTGCAGCCCTTTAGGCAGCATATGAGCGTCAAACCACATATAGTAAAACTTCACAGCGGAATTAACAGCATAGCCGTCCTGCTGATGATCCGCCGTATCGTACGAGTCGGCCATGATCAAGACGTCATCCGCCACGGTCTCCGTACCCATGGTGTCATAGCCAATGATAACCCGCCAATGTCCGCCCCACTCAATGTTTTCCACCATAATAGGCGTATTAGCCTGCAGATTCTTCAGTATAAAATCGCGGAATTCATAGTAATTCGCAAAGGTTGCGCCATCCTTGCCGGAAGCCTGCAAACTGGAAGTTACGTCCCAATGGATCGCTTTAAAAAATTTCACCATGCCCTTTGTATCGGTGCCGACTTCTGGCTTGGTACCCATGATTGTCGCAATCTTTAATTCATCCCAAGCGTGATTTTCAAAATGCTCCAGCACCGTCAAGGCCGCTGCTGGACCGCAAGTAATTTCCGTCGTTTGCTGATACGTCTTATAGTGCGACAAAATCGTCAGATGGCTATTCGATTGTAAATTATAATAATCTTGCGTTGAAAAATACGGCGATACTCCCACATTGCCGCTGCCCTTAAAGGACGAAGCGCCCTCTTTGTCGACAACATAGCCCGACGGATATGGAATCGTGCGTTCTGCCGCCGCAAAACTTACGGGATTCGCTATAAAAGAGGTTCCTAAAAAAATCAGCACAGCTGCCGCAAAAGCCGCTTTCTTTATCGATTTCAAAAGGTTTAATCGCATACATCTTCTCCTCAATTAATTTACAGTTTCTTTTATGTAAAAATTATACAATAAAAACTATTTTTATCAATTATACAAAATCTCTTTAACCAAGTTGTTCTGGCGCAGTATAATAAAAATAGTATTGATTCATTTTAGCGAGGAACCTACATAGAGAAAAAGAGGGAGGAACCTACATGACTTACAAAGAACTTCTCGAAAACGCCCGCACCTGTATCGGCGTCCATTGCAAAGCCTGCCTAGTTTGCAACGGCATTGTCTGCAAAAACACCATCCCCGGTCCCGGCGCCAAAGGCATCGGCGATACGGCCATCCGCAACTATCAGAAATGGCAGGACCTTCGTGTCAACATGGATACCCTTTGCGAAAACAAACCGGTAAACACCACGCTGGAACTATTCGGACAAACTTTTAAGTATCCTTTTTTTGCCGCTCCTGTCGGCGCGGTTAATATGCACTACAGCGACAAATATACCGATACCACCTACAACGACATTCTCGTTTCCGCCTGTAAGGAGAACGGCATTGCCGCCTTTACCGGCGACGGCGTTGATCCCAAGGTCATGGCAGGCGCTACTGCAGCTATCGCCAAGGCGGGCGGCTGCGGCGTACCTACTATCAAACCTTGGAATTTGGATACCATTCAAGAGAAATTAGCACTTGTAAAGAAAGCCAACGCTTTCGCTGTGGCCATGGATATTGACGCCGCTGGGCTTCCCTTCCTAAAAAACATGACGCCTCCCGCTGGAAGCAAGTCCATTGAAGAACTTCGCCGCATCGCAGAACTAGCTGGCATCCCCTTCATCGTCAAGGGGATTATGACCATTAAAAGTGCTATGAAAGCCAAAGACGCTGGTGCTGCGGCCATTGTTGTTTCCAATCACGGAGGTCGGGTCTTAGATCAATGCCCCGCCACGGCGGAAGTCTTGCCGGAAATTGCAGCCGCCGTCGGCAGCGACCTGAAAATTCTCGTAGATGGAGGCATCCGCTCTGGTACGGATATCTTCAAAGCTTTGGCCTTGGGCGCTGACGGCGTACTCATCTGCCGTCCCTTTGTTACCGCCGTGTATGGCGGCGAAGCCGAAGGCGTCAAGCTCTATATTGAAAAACTGGGTGAAGAACTAAAAGACACCATGGCCATGTGCGGCGCTTTCAGCTTAAAAGAAATTACCAAAGATATGGTGCGAAAATAGAAGTGAAATAGCAAGGCTGTGCAGAATACTCTTTCTGCACAGCCTTTTTTTAATGATCGTTAACCGATTCTTTAGCATGCCAAGGAGGGATGACTATGAAACAAATTTTAGTAACTGGAAGCAGCGGCTTCATCGGTAAAGAACTGTTCCGCTTCTTGAAAGAAAGCCAGTTTAAGCTTCTTCCCTTATCCCACCAAGATATTACTACCTATCAAAACAACAACGAATTGTTTCCCGCCAAACAACTATCTGACATCGCCGGCATCATCAATCTTGCCGGAGTCAGTATTAGCCAGCGCTGGAATAAAAAAAACAAAGCCCTCATTCTTGAAAGCCGTCTCAACACCACGCGTTTTCTGGTAGATTCCCTGCAGCGCGCCAAGGATTTACAGCTCCCCATTCCTTCTGTTTTCATAAACGCCTCCGGGATTGGCTACTACGGCATATCGCCAGCAGGCATTCAAACCGAAGAAAGCTCTCCTGGAAGTGATTTTTTGGCTTCCGTCTGCCAGCAATGGGAACAAGCAGCGCTCCAAGCTGAGCGCTTGGGAATACGAACGGTTCTTTGCCGCTTTGGCGTTGTTCTTGGCGTCAGCGGTGGCGCTTTGCCTCGCATGGCGCTTCCCTTTCATTGGGGCGTAGGTGGAACTATCGGCAATGGCAACCAGCACCTGTCCTGGATCCACCTTCAAGATTTGCTGCAGATTCTGCAGTTAGCCCTTACCTCTTCTTCCCTGCAAGGAGCTTATAACCTCACCAGTCCTCATCCCATCTCTATGCGCCAATTTGCCGCTTCATTAGGAAAGCAACTAAAAAAGCCCGCTTGGACCCGCCTTCCCGGTACAGCAGCCAAACTCCTTTTAGGCGAAATGGCGGAAGCCATCTTACTGGCGGATCAGCAGGTATTGCCGCAACGCTTGCTGGCAGAAGGATTTCAATTTCAGTTTCCTGATCTCACCAGCGCCTTGGCGGACTTGTACCCCGATTCGAAAACACAGGAATGAGCAAGAGAAGAACAAAAACCGTACCACTCCTTTTGGCCCTCCGGTTCTCCGATTCTCTTGTTCAATCCAACCCGAGCCCTCACTCTACTCCCTTTACTCTTGTTCAAAAACCCGTTCCCCTCAGGTTTTTCTTAGTTCCCAGTCCGCCTGGCAGTACTGCCGCAAGGTGCGGGCGGTCTGGGTGTATAACTTAGCTCCTGCAAAATTGGGCTCCCCGCCTAATACAACTTGCATCAAAAGCCCGTCGCTTCCGAACCAGCGCGGCAGAACGCCCCCAAAAAAGAAGCCTTGCTTGCGCAGTTCTTCCACCGCCGCTCCAAGATGCGGCAACGCCATATTGACGGCAACCTGCAGGCTGACTACGTTCCGGCGCGCCGCTTCCGCCAAGAGCGCTGCCACGTCTTCACTCCACGTGGCGCCAGTTTCCCATACAGCAAGCTTCCAGGTGCCGGCAAACTCGTAATATTTTTCTTCTTGCCGCAAGTTTCCTTGCTGCGGCAGCACTGCTGTTGAAGCAAGAATGTCTCTCTTTTTTAAAGGCTGCAGCAAGGTACGCGCCATATCTTCATAGACGTTGGGAATATACGTAGGCAAAGAAGGCTTGGTATACTCGATAAAATTAAATACGCAAGAAATCCGTTCCGTATCGGCGCAGTGCTCTTTAAAACTAGAACCAGCCAGCTGATCTATTTCGAGCGCATAATCCGCCATCCCCGCTTTCGCGCTGCCTACTTGCGTCATATAATGGTGGCACACAGCTTCACTATATAGACCGTCGCTGCCTGCAATATTCATCAGCTCGGCGCTTTGGCAGCAATTGGCTAACAGCAACGATAGACGGCTTTGCCTATACACCGGATTCACCACCATATTGCCTACTTCCCAGAGCTGAAAATTAGGAGCATTTTTAAACATGGACACATAGCCCGCAGGCTGTCCCTCCGCATCAAAAGCCAACACCGCAGTCAGCCTTTCCGCCGCAATTTCTGCGGCCACGGCCTCTGGCTGATATACATATTGAATCGGAAAATCATTTCCATAAACAGACTGAAAAACGGCGCCTACATGTTTGGCATTGGCGGCGTCAACAGAAACCAACTGAAAATCCTGCTCCACTGCCTCGCCCCCTCTCTGTATTGCTTTATTTAAGCATACATTCTTTTCACCGTTCTTAAAACCCTGCTCGCCTGCAAAGTTCTCCCAACACACTAGCACTCTTTAAACAAAAAAAACGCCCCCTGCATCTCAGGGAGCCTGTCGCTATCAGCCTTCTCCAATGTAATTGTTGAACGCCAAGCAACAAAACGCGCAGCAGTTACTTGAGAAATCACAAGGCGATCTGCCTTGCTTTTCAAGCATCCGCGCAGAGGGGAGACACATCCGCGCCAAAAAGCCACAGATGCCCCAAGCCCGTCACGACTTGTTAAATTCATTGTATCATTGTCAACACCATCAATACAGTTTGATTATTTTATAGTATCCATCAAAAAAACTGTTGTATCTTTTACGCCCCAGGATCAGAAAACCGATATCCCACGCCCGACTCAGTAATGATGTACTGAGGCCGCAAGGGGTTCGCCTCTATTTTCCGCCGCAACTGCGCAATATATACCCGCACATAATGCGTGTCTTGAGAATAAGCATCGCCCCATACTTGCTTCAATAATTGTTTATGAGTCATCACTTTTCCCGTATTCTGTATCAGCACTTTCAACAGCGTATATTCCGTCGGCGTTAGATGCAGCTCTTCCCCCTGCAAAGTTATGGTATGCGAGGCTACATCCATGCAAAGGGCGCCGCACACCAGGGCAGGCCCGTTGTCCTCCCGTCCAGAACGCCGCAGTGATACACGCATTCTTGCCAATAACTCACCCATGCCAAAGGGCTTAGTCAAGTAATCATCGGCCCCGGCATCTAGCACTTCAATTTTCTCTTGTTCTTGATCGCGGGCTGACAAAATGACAATGGGCGCCTTTGTCCACTCGCGCAGACGATGTACAATTTCCTTGCCGTCTAAATCCGGCAAGCCTAAATCCAAAAGAATTAAGTCGGGTTGCTGCATGGCCGCTTGTACCAAGCCTTCTTTGCCGTCCGCCGCCTCCGCTACCGTATAGTCATAGGATTCCAAGGCAACCCGCAGCATTCTCCGCATCGGCAGCTCATCATCAATAACCAGAACTCGAAGTTGCCCTTCCGTCATAAAGAAACGGCCTCCTCTTCTTTTTTAACAGGTAAATAGACCCTGAAAATAGCCCCGCCTGCTTCGCGATTAACCGCTTCGATTCGTCCATGGTGCGCCTCCACAATACCTTTGCAAATGGACAGGCCCAACCCGGTCCCGCCAGGCTTCGAAGCATGAGTTCGCGACGCACGATAAAACTTCTCGAAAACCAGCTCTAACTCCTCCTGCGCCATACCAGTTCCCCGATCCAGCACTTCTAATTTGACTTCATCGGCCTCCTTGGACACACAAATTTCAATCGGCGTATCAACTGGCGAGTACTTGCACGCATTATCCAGCAAATTTACTATAACCTGTTCCAAGAGAACGCAGTCTCCCCAAAGCATCGGCAGCCCCGGCTCCATTTTGACTAAAATTTCTCTGGAATGGACAGCCCCCTCCATACGGCGCAGCACCACCCCCAAAATATCTTCTACGTCGCACCAGTCCGCTTTCAATTGCATCATGCCACTTTCCAGACGCGCCGTATCCAGCAGATTAGAGACAACCCGTTCCATGCGCATCGCCCCTTCGCTGATAGCTTGCAACATTTCCTGGAGCTGCCCCTCATCGCAACGATCCCGACAGAGAAGCAGCGTCTGGATAGCTCCCAAAATAGAAGTTAAGGGCGTCCGCAGTTCATGAGACACCGAATTAAACAGCGCTGTTCGCAACCGGTCCGACTCGCTCCAAAGAGCGGCCTTGCGCGCTTCTTCCGCCAATGAAGCCCGTTCCAGCGTAAGCGCCGCTAAAGCCGCCCATGCGTCAATCAGCCGCCGCTCTTCCTGCGTAACCTTGCTTTCATTTAAGCGCACGCTAAAAACACCCATTACCCGCTCCTGGCTCCGCAGGGGCACATGCAAATAAGCGGCGCTAGGCAGAATTTCCGTCGCCCGCCCTGCCGCTTGCCCATGCTCAAAACACCAGTTAGCAACCGCCATTTCCGCAGCTTCCGGCGGATTCAAATTCAGACCTGGCCGGCTGCGCTCGCCGCTGTGGCGCGCCCACAACTCCAAGCGCTCTTTCACCGGCAAAAACACCAAGGTCTCCCGCCCCAACGTCTCCGCCACCTGCAAAGAAAGTCGCTCCGCCACTACGTTTTTCTCCACGGTACCAGCCATCTCACTGCTAAATTCATATAAAAAACGCGTGCTTTTTTCCCGTTGCCGAGACAATTTCAGATCCAGGCGCATTCGCTCCGTCCGCCGGCCAATAACGACAGCCAACCCCCAAAAGGCAAGAAAGCTCCACAGATGTTTGATATCAGAAACAGCAAAGGTAAAAACAGGTTCCACAAAAAGATAGTCAAAGACCAGCACGCTGGCAACAGCGCTGCTATAAGCCTCCCAGCGCCCCCACCAGAAGGCGCTTAATAACGTAGGCAGTTGGTAGATGAGTACAATACTGGCAGCATCTATCTGTTCGCGAAGCAGCCAAAGCGCCGCCGTCACCAAGGCCACTAAGGAAATGGCCTTACCATGTTCTTGCCAGGCAAAAGGCGTCAAAGGATGTTTTATCGCAATAACAGGTACTTTGACCTTTTCGTCCTCCGCCTGAATAACATGCACGCTGAACCCTGCGCTTCCCCGCAAAATCTCGTCGACAATAGAGCCTTGCCAACGCTGCCACCAGGCTGTTTTACGGGTTTTCCCAACAACAATAGCCGTTATGTTGTGATTTTTGGCCAACGATAATATTTCTTCAGCCGGTTCTGAACTCACAACAGTTATAATTTTAGCTCCTAGTTCCTCTGCCAGCTTCAAGTTTCGACTGACCCGGGCGCTCTCTTCATCGCCAAGAGCCGCTCGCTGTGAAGAGCTTTCTACATATACCGCCAGCCATTCCGCCTGCAAACCGTCCGCCAGACGTTTCGCCGCTCGAACCAGCTCCGCTGAAAAAGGACTGGCGCTGACGCAAACCATGACCCGGTCCGCTGCAGGCCACGGCCCGGGAATGCCATGGGCCCGCATATAAGCACTCAAATCCTGATCCACCCAGCGAGCCGTATAGCGCAGCGCCAGTTCGCGCAGCGCATTTAGATTCCCTGGACGAAAAAACTTGCGTACTGCCTGCTGCGCCTGCTCCGCTACATATACTTTCCCTTCATGCAAACGTTTGAGCAGCTTCTCCGGCGGCAGGTCAATGAGTTCCACCATAGCCGCCTGTTCGACAATGGAGTCCGGCACAGTTTCGCGAACAACAACGCCCGTAATTTTGGCCACCACATCATTCAGGCTTTCAATATGCTGAATGTTGAGCGTCGTATAGACGTCTATACCAGCAGCCAACAATTCTTCCACATCTTGAAAACGCCGTACGTAACGGCTGCCAGGAATGTTCGTGTGCGCCAGTTCATCCACTAAAACAATATCCGGATGCAGCGCCACAATCGCGTCCACATCCATTTCCAGCCATTCCCGTTCCCGATAGACTATTTTTTTCGGCTCTGTTTTAGGAATGCCGGCCGCCAATTTCTCCGTTTCCTTCCGGCCATGCGTCTCGATCCAGCCAACAATGACGTTTTGGCCTTCCAACAACCGTTCATGAGCGGTTTCCAACATGGCATAGGTTTTTCCGACCCCTGCCGACGCACCTAAGAACACCGTCAGTTCGCCTTTTTTTTCCCGAGCAATCTGTTCCAGCCAGTCTTCCGGTTTTTTTCTTTCGAGCTCTTGCTTCATGTCTTCAGCCTCTATGGTTTTATTTTTAAACCCTGTCTAGCTTTTGGTTTAATTTTAGCACATTTACCCGGCGTTCACCGAGAAATCCGCCATGCCGCTCTTCCAAGGTTTCATACACCAGCGTTTCTACCTGCTGCAGCGACAGTCCCCTCGTCTGAGCGACGCGCTTCACCTGCAGAAGGGCCGCTTCCGTCGAAATATGCGGGTCTAAGCCGCTGGCGGAAGCGGTAACCAAATCCGCAGGAACGGGCTGCTGCGAGGTCAATTTTTCCATCTGCCGCACCTGCATCGCCCGCTGCCCGACTTCCTCACGCAGTTTGGACGCTAAGGGGCCTGCATTCGAGCCGCCTGAAAGCAAACCGTCATAGTCCCCTGCCGATGGCCGTCCATGAAAATAGCGTTCGCTTTGAAAAGATTGTCCGATTAGCAGCGAGCCGCGTACATGACCACCTTCTACTATTAGACTTCCCCGGGCCTGTTCTGGAAAGATTGCCTGGGCCAAACCAGTTAAAACCAGGGGGTACGCACACCCGGTTAAAAAGGTCAGAATGAACAGCAGCCTTGCACTTGTTTTCAAGATACTAATCATTTTCCTCCCGCCTTCCTCCTGCCTAGGCTACACCCAGCAGACTCAAGATGCAGTCAATCACTTTGATCCCTAGGAAAGGAACCACCAAGCCGCCGCCGCCGTATAAAAGCAAGTTGCGTCGCAACACTGCCGCAGCTCCCTCTGGACGGTAGGCAACTCCTCGCAAAGCCAAGGGAATCAGCGCTATGATAATCAAGGCATTAAAGATAACGGCGCTTAGTACCGCGCTTTGGGGCGTAGCCAGTCCCATAATATTCAACTCGCCCAACGTTGGATACGTCCCCATAAACAACGCCGGAATGATGGCAAAATACTTAGCCACGTCATTAGCAATACTGAAGGTGGTCAGCGATCCTCTTGTCATCAGCAGCTGTTTGCCGATTTCCACCACTTCAATGAGTTTGGTCGGATTGCTGTCCATGTCCACCATATTGCCTGCTTCTTTCGCCGCTTGGGTGCCGCTGTTCATAGCCACGCCCACATCGGCTTGAGCCAGCGCCGGAGCGTCATTCGTTCCGTCCCCGGTCATGGCCACAAGCATGCCTTGCTGTTGATACGAGCGAATCAACGCCAGCTTGTCTTCCGGCGTAGCTTCCGCCAGAAAATCATCCACCCCGGCTTCCGCCGCAATGGCCGCCGCCGTAAGCTGATTATCGCCGGTAATCATGACAGTCTTGATGCCCATACGCCGTAATTCCTGAAAGCGTTCGCGAATGCCGCCCTTGACCACGTCTTTTAGATACACTACGCCCAGCACTTTTTTATCGTCCGCCACTACCAGCGGCGTGCCCCCCTTGTTGGCAATCGCTTCCGCCGTCTTCACAACTTCCGCCGGCCACTTTCCTCCACAGACCCGAATGTGGTCTACCATAGCTTGTACAGCGCCCTTTCGAATCTCCCGGCCCTGAACATTCACCCCGCTCATCCGCGTCTGCGCTGTAAAGGGGACAAATTCCGCGCTTAGACCCGTTAAGTCTCGTTCGCGCAAATTAAAGCGCTCTTTCGCCAGCACCACAATGCTCCGCCCTTCCGGCGTTTCATCCGCCAGCGACGCAAGCTGTGCTGCATCGGCCAATTCTTCTTCTTTGACGCCCGGCGCAGGCAAAAACTGTGTCGCCATCCGATTGCCCAAGGTAATCGTGCCGGTCTTGTCTAAAAGCAGCACATTGACATCCCCTGCCGCCTCAATAGCCCGCCCTGACATCGCCAGCACATTGCGCTGCAGCAGTCGATCCATACCGGCAATGCCGATGGCGGACAACAGCCCGCCAATGGTGGTCGGAATCAGGCAGACCAAAAGAGCGACCAGCGTCGTCAGCGAAAGACTGGTCTTGGCATAAAGAGCAAACGGCTGGAGCGTGACCACCACTGCCAAAAAGATAATCGTCAAACCAATCAGCAAAATGGTCAAAGCAATCTCGTTAGGCGTCTTACCTCGTTTGGCCCCTTCCACTAAAGAAATCATGCGGTCCAAAAAAGTTTCCCCCGGATTAACGCTGACTTTCACCTTCAGCCAATCCGACAAAATCCGGGTGCCCCCCGTCACCGAAGATCGATCACCGCCGGACTCGCGGATGACCGGCGCCGATTCTCCAGTAATGGCGCTTTCATCCACCGTTGCCATACCTTCTAAAATTTCGCCGTCACTAGGAATCGTATCGCCTGCTTCCACATAAATGACGTCCCCCTTGCGAAGCGAGGCAGCATCCACCGCCTTCCAGTCTCCATTCTCCCAACGTTTCGCTGGCGTCTGCCCACGCGTTCCTCTTAACGCATTAGCCTGCGCTTTGCCACGCCCTTCGGCGACCGCTTCGGCAAAATTAGCGAAAAACACCGTAAACCAGAGCCATATAATAATTTGCAGCTCATAAAACACTTCCGTATCACCAACATATAATCGGTCCAGCAGTAACATCGTCGTCAACGCACAGCCTACCCAGACTAAAAACATAACCGGATTGCGAAGCTGCACCTTGGGATTCATTTTATAAAAAGCCTGCCATATGGCATCTATGAGTAGCTGCCGGCTAAAGCCTTGTGCTTTCTTCACGACTTATTCCTCCTTTTTGCGCCGCGCTCTTTTACCACAGCAGCATTTGCTCCACAACCGGCCCTAGCACCAGGGCCGGCAAAAAAGTCAAGGCCCCGACAATAAGGATAACTCCCATAAGCAACAGGGAAAATAATGGCTGATCCGTAGTAAACGTACCTGCCGAAACGGGCACTGCTTTTTTACGGGCCAAACTGCCTGCAACCGCCAGAATCGGTAAAATTACGCCAAAGCGACCCAGCAGCATAGCCGTCGCCAAAATCACATTGTAAAAAAGACTGTCCGCACTCAAACCGGCAAAGGCGCTGCCGTTATTCCCTGCAGCCGAAGCAAAGGCGTAAAGAATCTCACTGAACCCATGGGGGCCTTCGTTTAAAACGCCTGCCACCCCGACTTGTGTCAGCACTGCCGTCATCGTGCCAAAAAGAACCGTCAACGCCGGAATCAGCACCGCCAACACCACCATTTTCATTTCATAGGCCTCAATTTTTTTGCCCAAATACTCCGGCGTGCGCCCCACCATGAGCCCCACGATAAATACCGTCAGCAGCACAAAGCATAGCATGCCGTAAAAACCCGCTCCCACGCCGCCAATGACAACTTCGCCAATCAGCATTTGCAGCAGCGCCGCCATCCCACCCAAGGGAGTCAGGCTGTCATGCATGGCATTGACGGCGCCGCAAGAAGCGGCAGTCGTAATTGTGGCAAACAACGAAGAACCTCCTAGGCCAAAGCGAACTTCTTTTCCTTCCATGGCCGTCGGCCCCGACAGCCCCCACGCCGCCAAACTCGGATTTCCCGCCTGTTCGCTGGCGTACAGGACGCTAAAGAACAGCACAAACAAAGTTAGCATCGCACCCAAAATAGCGTAGCCCTGCCGAACATTGCCGCACCAAAAGCCGTAGCAAAACACTAAAGACGTCGGCAGCAAGAAGATAGCCACCATTTCTAAAAAGTTGGTAATGGCGGTAGGGTTTTCAAAAGGATGCGCTGAATTGGCGTTGAAGAAGCCGCCGCCATTGGTTCCCAACAGCTTGATGGCTTCTTGCGAAGCTACCGGCCCCATTGGCAGAATTTGCTCCGCCCCTTCCAGCGTCACAGCCTGTACATAAGCAGCTAGGTTCTGGATAACCCCTTGCTGCACCAACACCAACGCCAAAACAAAAGAAAGGGGCAGCAAAACCCACAGCACGCTTCGCGTCACATCCACCCAGAAGTTGCCGATGCCTTTTTCCTCCTGCCGCTGCAGCCCCCGAATCAGAGCCACAGCCACAGCGAGGCCCGTCGCGGCGGAAAGAAAATTCTGCACTGTTAATGCCAGCATCTGCGTCAAATAGGATAGCGTACTTTCGCCGCTATAGGCTTGCCAATTGGTATTGGTCATAAAGCTGACCGCCGTATTAAAGGCCAACGGCCACGACTCTACGTCAGACAAGCCTTGAGGATTCAAGGGCAAAGAACCTTGCAGCAGCTGCAAAGCAAAAACAACCGCACAACCCAGCAGATTAAAACCAACTAAAGATCCTGCGTAACGCTGCCAGGTCATATCCTCCTGCGGCTGAATCCCGCTTGCTTGGTAGATGATTTTTTCAACAGGAAGCAGAACTCGATCCAACAACGTAGCCTCCTGCTGAAAAACGCGAACCAGGTAATGTCCTAAAGGCCACGCAAGCGTCAACAAAACTACCAAAAACAAGCTTACTAAAATCAGATCGTACCACATCTTAAAAATCCTCCGGCTTCCATAAAGCATAAAACAAATAGACAAACAAAGCCGCGCTTACTGCAGCGCCCAGCCACCATTCCATATAAACGCCCCCTTGTCTTTTCTTACTTTGATTGTACTCCTGATGCCTTTCAAAATAGTGTCAAAAACGCAGGGCTGCGTATAAAAAAAATATAAAAATTGGCAGGGGATGAACACCAGATAAGGACCGAACACAGAGTAACAGAGCCAGAGGGAGTGGATTGAATAGGAATAGATGGAGTAAATTGAATGAACGAATGAGGCTACGGCGGCCGTGACTGTATTTGAGACTTTTATTGGAGCAAGACGGTCCGCAGGACGCAAGAAGAGGAGGCGACGGAGAAAAGTTTCGTATGTCTGAGCGCCAGCGAGTTCGCGGAACTGCCGTCGACTCCTCTTTTTGCGAGTCGCGCGGAAATCTTGTCTCAAATACAGTTATGCCGCCGTTTACACAGAAGCTCCTATCCCTTATAAATTCGGCATAGATAAAAAAGCTAAGAAGCAGTTCACCAAAGTGAAGTACTTCTTAGCTTTAAATCTAGGCTTGATTAAGTTTTAAGGAATCACAGCTGCAGCTTATTCGTCTTTCAACTTCCGCAACAGATTCAAGACCTCAATGTAGAGCCACACCAACGTCACCAAAAGGCCAAAGGCGCAAAACCATTCGTACTCTTTCGGCATGCCCTGACGAACGCTCTGCTGGATCTGCTCGTAATCAACAAACAGGTTCATCGTAGCGATGCCAATCACAACCAGGCTAAACAAGATGCCGACGATGCCGCCCTGATGAATCATGGGAATGCGGATGCCGAAAAAGCTCAATACGAACTCAATAAAATACGTAATGGCGATACCCATAGTAGCCATCATCGTCGCACGCATAAAGCCTTCGTTTACCTTCACATAGCCTTTGGCGTAAATCAGCGCCGAACTCACGGCTATACCCAAGGTGATCATCACCGCCTGCAAAACAATACCGTGATACACCCGGGCAAACATGGCGGATATGGATGCTAAGAACATGCCTTCCAAGATGGCATAGAGCGGCGAGAGAAAGCCGGCCCATTGCGGGCGAAAGCTGATCGCGAAGGCAGTGATCAGGCCCATGATGGCCGTTACCATGGCCGTAATGGAATTTGCATATCCCATAGACCAAGTAGCCGCCGCCGAAACGAGAGCAATACCAACCAGCGAAAGACTCTTTACCGCTACCCCTGCGTAGGTGGCCGTTTCGCCACTGTAACTGTGAAGCGCTTTTACTTTTGAAATGACAGGATTTGCCATTTTATTCATCTCCTTTATGTCAATGTGAGCTTTATTATACCACATTGCTTGCTTCTAAAAGCAAATCCTAGTTTGTAAAAATAAAATTTCACCGACAAAATTTGCTACTGTTTAAAACATGGTGTAGCTTTTCAGAACAATAGTAAGAAATAACCACAGCCAGCATATCAAGAAAACCCATAAAAACGGTATTAAGCAATTGCCCCTTGAGCATCAAAGGAAAAAACAGAATAAAACTTCCCCATGTTACTCCAAATAAAAAACATCCAAATTTAACTGCACTACCAGCTACTGAAGGCATAGCCATCGTTTCTCCTAATATGACATAAAGAACTCCCAAGAAAATCCCCATAGCAATAGTCCATAAAGAAGAATACATAGAGTTTATCCAAAAACCAATATCAATTGCATTTATATGATAAGCCATCATTCTTATTACGAAAAACACCGTGCCAAAAACAACAATGCCTATAAAGGGTTTTCTTTTACAGCACCTACCCTTGTTAGCTGAATTTGTAAATCGGCCTAACAAAGCCACCATTACAACTACTGGAATAGCATCACAAAGACCTCCGGCTAACTCCTTATAAAATGAATTTCCAAACTTAGGCATGGCCATAACATAGCCCAGCAACCACAAAACTCCTATGAAGATACCGAATTTCATTTCCCAAATCGCTCGGTTTTCAGAAACACTGATTCTCGTAAAATGAAAAACTAGAGCTACGCAACTGTATGCTATGCTAGCCCATAATAATGCAGTCAATGGAAAGCCCAACCATGCCGCCACTATGCTCAAATCGTCCGCAGAGGTTTCAGTCGCCAATTCTACTGGTATACTCATATGAAGAACCATACAGAGAGTTATAGCCAAAGCAATAATGCTAACATATCTTATTTTTTCTCTCATAATAATTCCTTTCTTCCTGCACCGCAGATTTATCGCGTCACGTACTTTCTCAAAACTTGACCACAAACAGAAACTACAAGCGACCCAACTTATTACATAAGCATAACGGGTAGCACATATAACAACGTTCCAATTATAAAGGCGATAATCAGCAAAGAATTGGCCGCACCGCGCTCCTTAAGAGTAAACTCAACAACAAGACGAACCAGCCAGAAAATGGCAGTACCCATAAGAATTGTCTTTCCCAAGGGAGTCGTCAAAAGCTCCCCCGTATGTCGCATGCTGACATACGCGATCAGAAACATAAAGGTTATTACTGCAATATTCATTCCCTGAATCACAAAACGATTGACAGGAGACATCACTGGCAGTTCTTCACGCCAATTAAAAGGCTTCATCTTCCAAAAAGCTGCATGAAAGAATCCAAAGAACAAATGATAAACCCCTCCGGCAAGCACCAATGCCACACTCATACTGCTCAACTCCTCATCCCCTATCACCAAACTTTATCGCCAACACGCCATCCTCCAAATTGGCTCCAACAACTTCACGTCCTATTAATTTTCGCGGTAGGCAAATATTACGCTTATAGCCGCCAATTCGAAACGTTAGCTCCTCTCCTTGCTGCGATAAAGCCATCTCTCCTTTACTAACGAAAGGAAGTGCTAATTCCATTACAAACTGATCCTTCTCCTGCTTTAATCGCTGCGCCTGGCCGCAATAAAACCGCTCTGTCGAATCTCGCCCTTGAAAACACAGGTTCCCCATGTTCCTCAAAGCAGAAACGCCGGTAACTTCCTCTCCAAAGAGAGGAACCTTAAAAACAGGTACAGGGCTAAACTGTTCTTGGATCTGGGCAACATACGTTTTTTGAAGCTCTCGCCATTGCAAAAAATAGCTGCCGCAGCCTTCTTCCGGAAGCACCTTATTAACGATAACAGCATCCACATGGAAGCCGTATAAATTCAAATACATAAAACTTCTCGCCGCTTCCTTGATGACGATCTTTTCCGGGTTCATCACAATACGGACAGAAGTCAGATTCTGATCCGTCAGCATCTGCTGCGCTTCTTGCAATTGTCGAACCAATTGCGCAATGCTGTCCAATGCATCCTCAGGCGGTAAAGGAATTCCAAGCAAAGGCTTAGATAAAGGACGCGCTACCTTCAACAAGCGTTTTTCCAAAGGAAATATTTTTTCCAACCACCAAGTTAACACTTCTGGAAAGCTAAGCAAGCGGATAGTTTCACCGGTAGGAGCGCAATCAATAATTACCGTCTCATACTCCCCCCCCTGACAATGCTTGAGAATTTCCAATAAGCAAAATAGCTCTTCCAGCCCCGGAAATACAAGGAGTTCATCCGCTGATACACTGCTAATATTTTGCGAAATCAAAAGTTCCGCAAAATATCTCTGTATTTTCCCCCAGCTCTTTTCCGTACTTGTCAGTACGGAAATTTCCTGAGCCCACAAATTTTCCTGTACTTTGGTTGGCTTGTCCGTTACCTCCATTTCCAGCGCGTCACCAAGACTATGGGCCGCATCGGTGCTGACAATCATCGTCTTTTTACCGCCTGCTGCTATACTGACAGCGGTCGCCGCTGCAATGCTTGTCTTACCAACGCCGCCTTTACCGGTATAAAGAAGAATTCGCAACTTTCTATCACCCCTTTATTATTTCGCATATCGAAATATCTGCTTAAAATTTTTTCATTGGATTTCAATCTGTTTTCTTAGCGTAGGTTTCACAGTCGTTGTTTCCAACGATTCCTTTTGAAAACCGGCAACGATTTTCTTCAGAATCGCTAATGCGGTTTCAAATTCTTCTTCAGTAATAAAAGAGCGAACTCGACTCCAAATAGAATGAAACTGTTTTTGAATCGTCCCCGCCAACTTTTTCCCCTCATCAGTAAGAAAGACAACTACCACCCGCCGATCATCTTCTTGACGATCCCGTTTCAGCAGGCCCATCTTCACCAACCGGTCCACCACACCAGTAGCCGTACTCATGGGAATGCCAAGACGCTGCGCCAATGGACTCATGGGAAGGCCTTGCTGTTTCTCCACCACCAACAACGCAACCAACTCAAAACGCGAAAGTCTCAAACCAATCTCAATCAGCTCTTCAGGAAGCATAATTTTTTGTATGTTTTCCAAAAAGAACTCATACATAGCCGAACTATATTCCATTTTTATCACCTTCCATTTATTTCGATATGCGAAATATTCGTTAAGTAAAATATATCGACAAGTTTCTTCTTTGTCAAGTTGTATCTACAAACTCTCGAAAAAAGCATGGAGCTCTGCAATAAAGCAAAAGCAGGCCCCGCAAAAATGCAGGGCCTGCTTTTATATCATTTAAGATTATACACCAATCTTTCTCTCTGTTGAACGAAGCTTCTAGAACCCGCCTCGTCCTGCCGCCTGATTCGCCTTTTCAATGGCCTTGTACGACAAGTCAAGAGCCTGGCCTAAGTTGCGCTGCGCCTGAACTGGGCTATGGAAGCCCATGCTGTTGGCAGCAGCTACATAATCC